>CAYFJO010000228.1:0-16435 GCA_964343305.1 uncultured Pirellulaceae bacterium
TCGAGCGCCTCGCGATAATGCGGCGGAAGTTGCGACATCGTGACGTTGACCATCTCGCGAGTCTCTTCGCGCTCGAGCACATCGTCGCCTAACGGATCGGACTCCAATCGGTCGAAAATGTCCCGCAAATCGTCGTCCATCCGCTGCCAAAGCGACTGAAGACTGGTCGTGTTTTTTTCTTGCGCGAAAACGCGTTGAATCTCGTTTCGTGCCAAGCCGATAAGCCACGGAAAGATGTTGGCATCCGACCGCGACGGCTCATACGCCGCTAGCTCGCGAATGGCTCGGACCAGCGTTTCCTGGACCACGTCCTCACAAGTGTGACGATCGCGATCGACGCGATAAAAACAGAACTGATAAAGCGGATCGACCATCGCGTCGGCTAGCATTTGAATCGTTGCCGAGTCACCAGCAAGCGCCTGCTTTTTCCACTGGCTGTCAAAGCTTGACTGTGAACCCACTTCACGTTCCTCAAAATCGCTAGCGGCAAACGCCCTCTGGTCGCCATTGCTACCATCCTATGTTACCGACGCCGCGGAATCCTTCGAAAAAAATGGGGAATTCGGTATTGATTCCCAATCGAGGAATCGCGCAAAGTGGACGATGATACATGTATGCATTCAGGTTGTCGCGCATCACTTTAGAACTTGTGGCAAACTGCGTTTTGAGATTCTCTAATACTTTCACAGGGTCGCACAACTCTCATTTCTTTCACGAGGGTTCCGATGGCTACGCAATCCAAAGGCACGGACTATTTCACACACTGGCCGGCGGTTTGCCTAACCGTGTTTCTGGGCATTGTGATTCTCGTTCCTGTTTCGAGATATCTATCGCATCAGTTTGCCGCAACAGAACGTCGGGCAGCGACGCAAACCGTGACCGCTGACTCGTCGTCGGATCGCGAGAATTCGAAACACGCCAAGACCAATGTTCTTGATACGTTATCCGATCCAATCAGTCCTTGGCGCGACGAAGTATACGCTCGTGAACGATTGTTCGGACGCGACGACCCACCGTCTGATTCGCGCTCCCCGAATGCATCCACGGAAGCGAAACAAGAGAAGGCCAAAGACCCACCCGATGCCGCAGACGAATCAAAACGCCACTGGCAAGATGCCAAAGTCGTCTCATCGATGCGAACCAAAGTTCGGCCGTTTCCGTCTCTTGATGACGAGTTTTGGGCTCCGCTGAATCTTCAAGATGAAGAAACGCTGCGAAGGGACTTAAGGGAGTTTGCCATCACGGTTGACTTGGCTGGTCGCGACGGTCAATCGGTCACCATCCAAGATATTCGATCGGATATTCGGCGATCCAAGCTCACGGAACATTCCGAGTTTGGACCTGGATTTCATCCGATCGAGCAATGGATTGCGGGACGCAACGATCTCGAAGGACTACCGTTGCGTAGAGGCCGCCAATGCCAGTTGGACGAACAGAGTACAAAGTCACTTGCCGAACTATCACGGACCATTGGAATTTGCTTGCAGGACGTTGCGGGCGATTCGCTGGATCCCGCGCACGATGACAAGGTGGCCAAGGCTCTACAAGAACTGGAGGTTGTCAACAACGAAGATGCCGCGCGAGTGTTGCACCAAATGCTGCAGGCCGAGGGCACGTCGATTCGGTTGCATCTGGTCGCGCGGCTGTCGGCGATCGACGGGGGCGTGGCCAGCGACGCACTGGCCCAACGCGCGATGTTTGATCTTTCGCCGATGGTTCGAGAAGCCGCGATCCATGCGCTTCAGAGGCGTCCTCGATTGGAATTCTATCCGCAACTGGTCGATGGCATGCGCTATCCATGGCCACCCGTGGCCAATCACGCGGCCGCGGCCCTGGTCGTGTTGGATGTCGAGGAAGCGGTGGAGAGCTTGATCGTTTTAAAAGATGCTCCCAATCCCCTTCAACCTGTTCAAGACGAATACGGACATTGGCATCGCGTGGAATTGGTCCGCGTCAATCACATGCGCAACTGCTATCTTTGCCACGCACCATCCATCGGGGACGAAGACCTCGTTCGAGGACTCGTACCAATTGCCGGTCGACACGCGGCCACGAGATACTATGGCAGCTTCAGCCCGGGCGACATGCTTGTTCGCGCAGACGTGACGTATTTGAAACAAGATTTTTCAGTAACCCATCACGACGAAAGTTATCAGCCCTGGCCCACCGACCAGCAGCACGACTACCTGGTGCGGAAACGCCGTTTCTCCGACACCGAGCAATTCAGTTTTTCCTTCGGCAAAGACAAGGCCGCGTCTTACGTTCAAAACAGTTCCGCCATCTATCCGCAACGCGACGCGATTCTATTTGCGCTGAACAAACTAAAACGCCCAAAGAAAACGGCGAAAGAGTGATTCGTTACATCGCTTGTTGTTGGTAAGTCGTCCAAATCTTCTGCAGCGCTTCCGACGCTTTCATCGACAACGCGATGTCGACGAGATCGGAGATTTCACTTTTGCCCGGGTTGATTTCGATCGTCGGCTTGCCCGCTTGGGCGGCTCGCACCACCGGCTCGGCGATGTAGGGAAAGACACTGGTCGTGCCGATGGAAAACACGAGATCGAAACCGGCGTCGAGTTCTGTTCGCAGGTTGCTGACTTTTTGTGGCGGGAGAAGTTCGCCGAACAATACGACATCGGGCCGCACAACGTGATTGCATTCCGCGCAGCGGGGCGGAATCTCGATCGAATCAAAATCGTCGGCGTTGACTCGCTGACGCTTTGGGCAACTGGTACACATCAGATCGTGCAAGTCGCCGTGGATGTCGATCACATTGTGCGAGCCCGCTTCGCGATGAAAGCCGTCAACGTTTTGCGTCAACACACAGACTCGGTCGAACTCATCTTCCACCTCGGCAATGATCTCGTGTCCGCGATTGGGCGCTTTGCCACGGCAGGCGAGTGCGATTTCGGCGAGATATTTCCACGTGAGTTCGGGACGTTGCCGGAGCATTTCACCGGACAGCAGCACTTCGATCGGATAGCCTTCTTCTGTATCGTCGACGTTGTACAGACCGCCGATTCCGCGATACGTCGGCAAACCGGAATCGGCCGATACGCCAGCCCCCGTGATGAAAAGGATACTTTTAGCCGCTTTGAGACACTCAACAATTTGCGAGATCTTGGTACTCATGACACTAGGGATCGCTAATCGACGCTGACAAACACGGATGAAGAGACAAGAAATACAGATCCGTGTTCACTCGCGTTAGTTCGTGTTCCCGCCAATCGCGTAGAGATGCGTGAACGTGCGGATGTACATTACACCGCCCGCGATGGCAGGCGTGCTGTGCGTTGGCTCGCCAAGTGGAATGCGGGCGAGTTCTCTAAATTCCAGGTCCGCCGCCAGCACGACAACTTCTCCGTCTCTGGTAATGTTGTAGACCCGATCGGCGACGCAGATGGGTGAGGAATAAAACGAACCATTTGCTCGTTTTCGCCAATGGACGTCGCCCGTTCTTACATCCGCACAGGTGACAATTCCGCCGTCGGACCAGACGAACAGTAATTTGCCTTTGACCAATGGGGTGACGCAAAGCGGTGCGCCTTTGTCGATGCAAAACAGTTGTTCGGCGGTGACTTTGTTCGCCTCAGTCCTTGGTCGCACGGCGATGACTTCTTGACGCACGCCCAACCAGCCGCTGGTGCCCAGGACCACGTCGCCCGCGACGATCGGTGAACTGATCGACGACTCGGTGTGGCCTTTGTCGAACACGTTGGCTTGCCAGTTGACTTTTCCGGTCTTGGCGTCGATCGCCGAGATACCGGTTCGCCAATTGGTGAAGATGAATTCGGCGGTTTCGCCCCGCGTCAACACGCACGGCGTCGACCAATTGCCACCGCTGTCGCGATCGACTTTCCATCGCAAGTCGCCGCTGTCGCAGTCCAGCCCGATCAACGAACTCTTGCCGCTGTGTTCCAGTGGAATCGTGATAACGCCGTCGTGGATCGCTGGCGAGATGCCATCGCCGTGGCCGGATCTAAACGGATCGAATTCTTGTCGCCAGACATTGTTGCCGTCGTGGTCGAGTGCGATGACGACAAACTTATCGGGCTCGGTCCAACAAGTGATCAGGCGACGATCATCCAGGGCGGGTGTGGCGGACGCGTAACTGTTATGTTTATGTTTGCGATAGAATTTGGATTCTATCTCGCGAATCCAAAGTTGCATGCCTGTATCAACGTCGAAGCATTGAATATGACGAATGCCGGCCGCGTCGTCCGCGCTGGTCGCGAACAGCCGCTTGCCCCACAACACGGGCGACGAATGAGCGACACCAGGCAGTTGGACCGTCCAGTTGTAATCGTCGGCTGTCCACTTGAGTGGAATCGTTGTCGCGTTGCCGAGGCCGGAACCGTTGGGTCCGCGGAATCTTGTCCATTCTTGGGCGCGCGTTGGAGCGACGCTGGCCAACAACAAAAGCAAAACAATGAAACGCATGGAATTCATCCCCAGCATCGTGGTATGGGTGAGGATCTTATTGTAGAACAATTGTCTCAATTGTTCCCGGAGCAATTGGGACAATTGCTCTACAATATACTCCTATGAGACACCAAAATGGATGAACATTATCGAATCGAAGACACGAGCGAAATCATCTCGCCGGGACTCGTCGTTTTTCGCGACCTGGTCGAACGTAACACGAGGCGGATGATCGAAATCGCCGGCGACGTGTCGCGTTTGCGGCCGCATTGCAAGACGCACAAGATGCGGGAAGTTGTTCAATTGCAACTTGGCGAGGGAATCACGAAACACAAGTGCGCGACGTTTGCCGAGGCCGAGATGCTGGCCGAAGCCGGCGTGAAGGACATTTTTCTGGCGTACAACATCGTGGGGCCCAATCTCGGCCGGACAGTGGCGTTCGTTGAGAAATTCTCGGATGTGACGTTTTCGGTGACGGCGGATCACGCAAAGCCGCTCAGCCAACTTGGCGAGGCAATGTCGCAAGCCAGTCGGACGGTCGATGTGCTGCTCGATCTCGATACGGGACAACATCGAACCGGCATTGCCGCCGATGCAAACGCCCAGGAGTTTTATGGACAAATCGTCCGCACTGCTGGACTCAATGCGGGTGGCTTGCACGTGTACGATGGACAAAACCATCAAACGGACGTCAACGAGAGGCGAACGGCCGTCGACGATTGTTGGAATCAGGCGATCGGACTCCGCGATCAGTTGGTTGCCGAGGGGTGGCCCGTGCCGCGCATCGTTGCCGGTGGCACGGGCTCGTTTCCTATGTATGCGGAGAAGAGCGATCCGGCGCTCGAACTCAGTCCCGGCACGCTCGTATTCCATGACGTGGGTTACCGCGAGATGTTCCCCGATCTCTCGTTCGTCCCCGCGGCTTTGGTCCTGACACGAGTCGTTAGTTGCCCGACAGACGATCGCATTACAGTGGATTTGGGTTACAAGGCATGCGCGGCGGATCAGCCGATGGGCAAACGTGTTGAGTTTCCGGACTTGCTCGATTCCAAACAAGTTCTGCAAAACGAAGAGCATCTCGTACTGGAAACGGATCGGGCGTCCGAGTTCGCGCCGGGTGACGAGTTACTCGCGATTCCGCGACACATTTGTCCGACGTCGGCATTGCACAAGCAGGTGTACGTGGTGTCCGGTGGCAAGGTGGTGGATCGCTGGAATGTCGCGGCACGCGATCGATGGTTGACGATTTAGACCTCAACCCCGTTTAGCCGGTCCAGCATGTCGATCGTGTCGTAGATCAACTTGACCTGCCACTCATCGAATTTCCATTTGTTCCCGACTTGTTTGTCGGCCCAATCTTTGGCGCTTCCCCCTCGTTCACCGAATTCTTGAGCCATCGCCGTCCAGTCGCAAACCATCTCGACAAGATCGATGTCGTTCATGTCTTTGGCATCTGGGTGAAAGTCCGGATGATGACGATTCGTCGTGACATGGTGCCGGATGGCCTCATCAACTTGGTCCTTCATGCCGGGCGGATATGCAAAGTCGATCCCGGAACGCCGGCAACGGTGAAATTCTGTCATCCAGATATAAGGAAGCCGCTCGTTCGGACCATACTTTGATGCATCGTGGACTTTTGCTCGTTGCACAAGTTCCGCGCCCCACTCAGTTGCTTCGTGAAGTTTGATGAGATTCGCGGCGACCCGCTCGATGTGTTGCCTGGTCCGAACTTCAAAATCCTCAATCATCGCATCGGTGGGCGTCGGCCCGGAATTGTCAGAGGTCATGCGAAATCTCGAATAGAAAACTCTTGTGAAAGCCTAAAATTATAGGTAAGAATCTCTGAGAGTCGACCAGAAGGTTGGTGACCGCCAAACGCTGCTTGTTCGGATCAGCCAGACGGGTGGAATTCAACAAAAGAAAAAGGGTTCGGTTGCGGCGAGACGATGAGCCTTCCGGGAGAGACAACCGTGAACTGGCACCCAGTGGCCACGAGGGAAGCAACGACCCCGCTGTTCAATCAGTCGCCGAGGCCCGATCGTCTCGCCGCGAACCGATGTGACACCCATTGGCCGATCTACACCCCCACGACATAGATCGACCTTCATCCACCTGCGCGAGAGACAAAGTTGCCTATCTCCCTCACGCTCTCATAACATCGTATTGTGGCAGGACGACTCATTGTGGAAAGTCGCCCCCAGCCAAAAGAATTGCCAGATCGTCAACGTTTAAAACGAGTGTAACGATTCTACCGATTGGGTTACAAAACCGTTACCCTGGTGTCGCGCATGAGATGTAGAATGTGGGGAACCGAAGGAGTAATTTGATGCATGCATCGATTAAGAAGTGTGTCATCGGCCTGATGTTCTCGATGGCCGCCATGTTGGCTGCTGATGAAGACTATCGCGTCGTACTTCAGGACGTGCGGCCCGAATTCCTCGCTGTTTCGCGCGACGGTCGCATTGTCGCCGCGCGCGGCTATGAGTCGAATCACACTTTCCAGGTCATCGACATCCAGAAGCCAGCCGTGCTGCTGGTCGTTGATTTGCCAGAGCGTGTTTCGCACGCCGCGATTGCACCACAAACCGGCTCGTTTATCGTGTCGGGCGAAGAAACGATTTTTCGTGTCGATCGAATCACGGGAAAATACGAGGTATTACTGCATGATACGTCTGGTGTCGTCGCGTTGAACAACGCTGGCGATCAACTCGGTGTCCTGGGGTCGTTTCGTCGAGACGAAGATGACGACAAGCCATTCGCATTTTCTCACACATCGAATCTTGGCATCTACGACCTGAACGAAAACAAGTGGCGGGCCAAGGCCAAGACGCCGATTGCCGCTGGTCAATTTGTTTACTTCGATGGCAAGAGTGTGGTTGGATACGGAATCGGCGGCCGAATTCACAATCGTGTGGCGTCCAGTTTTCGCTGCGACGTACGTCTGAACGTGCTCACCAGCAAAGCCACCGTGACGCGAGGACTTGAACTCCGCGGACGTGGCCGTGGACACGACGAAAGGGACGACGAGTATACGCCGCCCAAACAAATCGAGGGAATCACGGAAGCACGCAACGCAGCGATCAAACGCCTTGACGAAATTCGTGATCAATTCAACCCGTCCGTGGCGAATACCGCGTCATCGCGCATCTTCCATCCTCTACCTGGCAGCGAAATTGCGTCGATGTTGGTCGATCGCCGCTTCGACATCGGATTTGCCAGCGGGTTGTTGAACATCCACCGTGATGGCACGATCGACGTCACTCCGGCGAGTATTGATGGAATTCAATATGTGAGGCTCTTGGATGGCCGACTTGTCGAAGGTTACGGAGCCAGCCACAGTGGCGAGATTTTCGATTTGCTCACCAAAGAGCCAGTCATACAGTTTCCACCGTTTGACAACAAATCCGGCAGGCAACGTTTGCACAAGTTTTTCCCTACTGGTTGTCTGCTTTACGAAGATGGCCATTTGTCTTGGTATCGCACGACAAAGCCGGACGCGATTTGGAAAATAAAACTCTCACAACCGCTGCAGAACTTGTATCCGGTTTTCGTATCGCCCGACAGTCGCTGGTTGGCCATCAATCACCCTCGGGGCGACAACGTGTTTGATGTCTATTCGTTAGAGACTGGCAAACCAGTCGTTTCGATTCCGCGCACGAAGGGCATCCCCACCGGATACAGTTTGTCACCGAATTTCAACCATGACGGCACACGTTTGGCGGCAACGATCGAGAAGCGATTGCAGCTCTTCGAGATCCCATCCGGCAAACGATTGCGCGACGAACCGCTGCCGAACGACAAATATCATTGGCATATCACGTCGGTGGGCAAACATTGGGTCGTGGGCAGCGATACGGATTCAAGCATCTTTCACGCGGAGACAGGCTGGGGACCAAGAATCCCATTGTCGAGCATCTATCGCGCGACCAAGGTTCGATGCCAAGGGCGCGAGTCGCTGTTGGTCGAAACTCGGCGCGGTCTTGGAGCAATCGTCAACCTTCAGACGGGAGAACTGAATGCCAAGTGGTACGTCGGAGCATATCAGGGCACACTCGGTCCGCCGCAAACTCCAGACCGTGCCTTCACTACGTTTGACGGAAAGCTGCTCATCCGGCAAGTCGCGCATGCCGCGGAAGTGGAACTGATCGACTTAGCCACGCTCACACCGATCGCCAAGGTGCATCCTGTGCCGGTCGAACGCAAGTTGGGTTGGATCATTTCGACCGACGATGGTTACTGGGACGCATCGCCCGGCGCGGAAAGGCACCTCGTGATGTACGACGGGTTGCGTCGGCTCACAACGGACGAGGCTGAGGGTCGCAAAAAGGCGGCGGAGATTCAAAAGAGAATTGCGCGTTTATCGGGCATCAGTGGTTGAATGCAAACTCTTTCGAATTTAGCAACGCCCACAGGACATCTTCCGTAGCGGCACGGCGATCGGATTCGGCGAAGGCTTGCAACATCAACTCACTCTCTTGATCCGTCGCAAATCTCGACAACGTGGCAAGATACAATTCGTCAATGCTTTCGGGCGCTGCGAGCTTTGACATGGCCAGGCGTTTCGCACGTTCGTGTCGATGTCCGAATCTTGTGTCTGATCAAGGCGCTATACGACATCTCCACTGCGAACAGTTAGCACGGCTTCCCATCGCCCGGCGCTTCTTGAAGTACTGCTCGTGTCGTACAGCAGCTCCGCATGGTCGCGCCATTGAAGCACGGTCACATCCGCGACGCGACCGACAATTAGCGATCCAATCTCGCTCGCTAAGCCGAGAACCGATGCTGGCGTGCTGGTGACTGCTCGAAAAACATCGTCATCAGTCATGCCCGCCGCTTTGAGTTTCGACATCACCAGCGGCAAATCGTGTTGGGGTGTCTGACCAAGGTGCCGGACGTGAAGATCGGACGAGATCGTGTCGGGTGCGAATCGGTCGCGAATCGCTGCTTCGGCCACTTCAAAATCAAATGACCCGCCGCCATGTCCGACGTCAAAGCGAATCCCTCGATCCCGTGCATCAAGAATCTCAGGCAGTACGTGGCCACGCTCGACAATGCAGTGCGGCTCGCGACGATAGCAGTATGTCACGACGTCGCCAGGACGAAGCCGTTTTAGTTGTTCGGCGAGTGGCCAGTCGGACGGTCGTCGCATTCCATAGAGAATCGGCACGTCGGCCTGGCGGGCCGCCGCGAGTCCTCGCTTGAGCACCTCTCTCGGATCCGATGTGCCGCACGCATGATGGCTCACATTGACCGCGATGCCCCAGGTGTGCTGGCGGTGTTTCTCGATCGCCGACACGCATGCGTTCGCATCGGCGTTATCCAACACTGTGAAACAACCCGCCTCAGTGGATTCGCCAACACGAGAAAGATTGACCGCCAAGAGGACGCGGGTTCTCGATGCACGGATCGTGTCGCGAACGAAATCGTCAATATTGTCGGCGCCCGCATCACCTTGTGACATGACTGTCGTAACGCCGCGCGAGAGCATCAGCGAATCGGGATCGACGCCAAACACCGAACCAGATCGCGCCGGATGGGCGTGCAAGTCAATCAGGCCTGGAAGCAAGATGCCTTCCGGAAAATCGAACGCTTGATTGGCTGCTTCCGTGATGTCTGAATCCAACGCCACGATACGATCGCCGCGAATGGCGATAGATTTCGTGACCGTACGGATCAAGAGATCGTAACTTGGATGCGTCATATCACACTGAACCATTGGCGGCGACATCGCGCGAAAAGAAAGGGCGCTCCACTATCGCTGGAACGCCCTCAAATTGCTCTTCTCGAACTTGACAATTACTTTTTCTTCGCCACTTCGAATCCCTTCTTGAACGCTTTGTCACCGAGGACTAATTCAAGTTGTGCTGCACCTTTGGCCCGACCGGCCGCTCCTTTGCAGCCCGGTCAGCAAAAGCCTATCTTAACGCCAGCGACAGTAATACTATGGGATTTGTTCACGGGCTTGCCTTTCAGCGGGCACTTGACCTGCTTGGCTTGTCCGGTTTGCACCAGTTGAGCATTTGCTTTGGCAGAATACTTCGCGGTGTCGCCTTTAAACGCACCGGGACATTTCGCGCAACAGAAGTAGACCGTGCCACCGTTGTGCGCAGCCGTGCCTTCGGCAACTACGGGTTTACCAGAAATTGGGCATGTCACGCCTTTCAAATTGGGGCCCTTGTCGTCCCAACTGTTGGCGGTGTAAGCGATCGTCAGTGTCAGGACAACACCCAACGCAATCGAGAGTTTCTTGATCATTCTTGATCCTCTAAGTGTGTAGTTAAACTTGATGATGCATCGTAACAACATTTCGCAGAGGGCGGCGTGTTAGGTCAGCCATCGACAATCCAACACGTGCAGGCGGACGTTGCCGGGCGCTGCCCGACTTAGAGTTTGATTTGTCCCGACGGAAGAGTCGTATCGGACTACGTCATCTTCAACCTGTGGCAAGTAATGCGTTGCCGTGGTCGAGTGGCGTTGTGTCTGACGTTTTAAAACTCGAACTAATGGCGGCGACGCAAATTGACGCTTGCATTCACATCGGCGCGAAAGGCTGGTGTGACATGCGTCAACATCATCGGCGTCGCATTTGGATTTCTTTAGAGAACTGCAACAGGACCGTGTCGATTCATGGGCTTCGTCAGGATTGCAAGATGGACACGCCAATTGTCCGCCCTCGGCCCACTTACAACAACAATCTGCGTAAGACAGCGGAGGCAGGGCGAGCACGCAACTTAGCGCGACGGCAATCATGTGGGTAAGATGTGTCATCATAAACATCGACGTTTGTTGATGTTATATGGTCGCAATTCTAACCACCAGAAGTCGGTTAGTTAACACACTAAACCAGACAATTCACGAGAATCTTGGATTACTGCCGAAGAGGGGTGTGCGATGTAAGACGGATCCTGATCCGGGGAAAACAGTACGTGGATGGATTCGGCGATCCGTCCTACATTCAATCGTCGCCACTGAGGAATCCGGCACTTGAATCGAGGTACTTCTTTCGGCGCGTGGCGACGATTGCGTCTTCTTCCTGTTGGAGTTGATCCAGATCTTCCAAATTGGCTCGGCAGAATCGACAACCCACGACGTCGATATGGAACGAAATGTATTCGAAGAATTCATTCGCAAGTGCCTTGAGCCGGTAGCTGCCCAGTTGTTCGCGTGTGGGGCAACTCAAACGGTGGCGTTGCCAGATTTCGCCGACCGAATGAACGCCAGCATCACGTCGGCTGATGATGACCATCAATTGCTGTGCGACGGCGGAATCATCGCGCATGGCCGCCTCGATTGCAGCCATCTCGTCCGGAGTCAGAGCCTCGTCGAGGTAGGCCTCCAGCTCTCGTTCTGTGAATTCGTGCGACATCAGTTTTCTTCTGTAACTTGGCTCTCCGAGCCGAGCATTTGGTGAATGATGCTCGAATCGGAGTGTCAAGTTACGGCTCCTTTTGGTACACCTCCGGGAACACATCCTCGGAAAGACCTTGTCGTTTGACCAAGGTTTTCATTCGGGCGATAAAATCAAATTTGAAGTTCGCGACTTGTTGTTCGGTGATGTCGAGCTTTGTGGCGACGTCTTTGTTTGCCCAACCACGGACGAAGATCAATTCCGTACAGCGGAGCTTGGTCCAGTCGCCGCGTTCTATCCAACGGGTGATCTGTTCGCGAAGCGACTCGGCGATGGCGTCTTCTTCGATTTGTTTTCGTTCACCGCTGCGGGCAATGCTGCTCGCGGCACGCGCTGTGCCGGGCAGTTGCCACTGTCCGCTGGAATCGTTGCCTGCGGAGAGTGGTATGGAAGGTCGACGGCCTTCGCGCCGCAGATGGTCGGTCAGTTTATAGGCACAGATGGAAAACAAATAGCTTTCCAGCGAACGTTGCCCGTCGTAATTCGGAAGGCTGTTTAAGAAGCCAATAAAAGCTTCCTGGACGATGTCTTCGCTGGCCGAGCGGTTGGTGAGGCGGCTGTCGACAAAGGCCAGCAGACGGCCTTCGTAGCGCGAAATCAAATCGCTCCATGCATCCGAATCGCCCGCGCGGATTCGCTCAATGAGCAGACGATCTGCTTCCGTTGGAGTTGCCATGCTGAGTCAGTCGCTTCAGGTGAATCCGTGACGTTACGACCACGGAATCCATCTTCCCGCGACGACGCTCACGGCGATTAATGTCAGTATTGCCGCAACCGCCATAAACTGCAAGCGACCTGTGTAGAACCCGCGCGTGGCATTGTCGAGGCGGAAATAACCGAGAATGACGGCCAACAACGCCAGCATCGACCCACCTACCAATCCCGCAAAGATCGTACGGCGCTTGGCAACCGCGTCTCTCCAACGGATGTCCAATTCGTTGCGCGTCGCTTGATTGAACTCCAGCAATCCGTGTGAAAAGTCGACCGATTCGCCCAGTTCGGATCTAGTGTTGTGCCACGTCTCGGCTAGTAACCGAGATTTGATTTCTCCAACACTCCAATTCAAAACGCGCCCTGCATGGGAACGTCCGAGATAGTCGCTAATGTATGCGTCGGTTGCCTTTCTGAGTTCTTCATTGAAATCGGAACCTTCGATTCCCAGAACGTAAACCGAGTGTACGGGGCCCTTGAGAACATCTCGCTGGCCAATCCATTCGGGACCTTGTGGTGCGTCGGTAAACACATCTCGCAGGGCCGCGTCGCTTGACGATTCGGATAAACTTTCATCTGCGTTGTGAACTTCAGATTCATCTTCAACAACTTCAGCGCTACTATCCGGGCCCGTTGCATCTGTCGAGTCGGAGGCCAATAAGACGATCGTACTTGGTCCACCAAATAGCACTCCGAAAACACCGAGCATCCCCAAGCCAAGGCTGGATCGGGCCCAATGTGCCGTCAGCAACATGGTTCCCAAGACAACCGCGGCCAAAACCGGAACGATAAAAAGATTAGTCGTTTCAAGCATGGCTTTCACCTACACTTCCTGTAATTGATCGTAAATCTTGTGACGTTGTTTAAAACTGAGCCAAGGGGACGCGAGTTGCACTCCGATGGAAATCGAAATCGCAACCGCGATCGCCCACGGTGGGAACTGCCAAAGGACATAGAACAGAAACGCCGCCAGACCAATGACGGTCGTATCCGTGAGGCTGAATCGCGAGTCGCGCAGCGGATCGGTTTGTTTCCACCAGCGGATCGCGACGAACAAAGTTCCGAAGAACATCAAGTAGGCCGGCAATGTGGGAACGCCGGATTCGTAAAATGACTTGAAGTAAGCGGGAGTGTGCTCGGGCCAAGTTGTCGCTAACGCAAAATCGGAACACGCGAACGAGAACCCCGCGAGCACCAGCCCGACAACCAGCATCACGAATCGTCGATGCACATGGTCGCCGTCGGCGCCTTCCCAGACCTTTCCAGCCGCAAGCACCAACCACGCTCCAGCGATACTTGTCACGGTCATCCAAGTGAAGAAGGACCACCAGCGAATTGCGTTTTCGAATTGATCGCTGGCAAACGACAATACCAGCAGGCAGACAACACCACATACGATCGCCGACGACATAAACGAACTGGTCAATTCCGCCAATCGGTCGGATTGTGGGCGTGTGCCGATGTGGCGGTACAACACCTCTTTCAATCTTGGGCGACGGCGGCGCTGCCGGGGACGTTTGTCTTTCTGGTCCGCACCGGGACGTGGCGGCAAGGGTTGACTTGGACGTGGCTGCTGTCGAACGGGGTTGGGTGTTGGTCTTGGTACGTTGGATTGTCGAACTTCACCAAGCGCGATGCCTTGTCTTTCATCGTCGTCATCGGAGATGAAAAGTGTATCCGATTCGGCGTCGGGTCCGATCACGAGCGGCTCGTCGCGGGCCGGTCTTGGTTTGGGGATTGCGTCCGCTGCAACATCGGCAGGTTGGTTTGATTCGGGAATCGACTCGCCGGCCAGATCGGCCAGCATTTCTTGAACATTGTTGTATCGGTGTTCGGGGTCCTTCAACAGCGCGCGGTCAATGACGCGCCGATACGGATCCTTGATGCCCTCAAGTTCTGGCGAAGCGGTCAGGTGTTTCATAATGATTTCCTGACTGCTCTCGCCCTCGAACGGCACGTCGCCGGTCAGCATTTCGAACAGCAAAATGCCGAGAGCGTAAATATCGATTTCTTTTCCGTAGACACCCTTGCCAATTTCCGGGGCCATGTAATGGAAGGTGCCGACGTTTTCGGTCTGGCCGCTGCGCTGGCCGGTCGAGATAAACTTTGACAATCCATAGTCGCCGATCTTCACGACGTCTTCGTCCATAAAGATATTGCCCGGTTTGAGGTCGCGATGGACGATGCCGTGGTCGTGCAGGTAGCTTACGCCGGACGCGATTTCCTGAAACCAGCGATCGACTTTCTCGGTCGGCATTCCGTTTGGATTGCGATGAATCACGTCGCGCAAGCTTTCGCCTGCCACGTATTCCATGATGACCCACGCCTCGCCGTCCTCGTCGTACCGAATGTCCCACAGCGCGATGAGGTTGGCGTGTTTAAGATTGAGACACTGTCGAACACCACGCAATTCGATGTCGAGGTTTCGTTGGATCTTTTTCAGAGCGACCTCTTTGCCCGCGTCGCTCGTGGCGAAATAGACTTCGCCGAAGCCGCCGATGCCGATGCCGCGTTTGACCGTGTAGCCATCAAGTGGCTTGGATCCGCTGGCGTAGGCGAACTTCATCTTCTTGCCTTGTGCTGACTGATTGATCACTGCACCTGGCTGCGGCTGTTCTGGGTCGACCGAGTTAACCGTCGTGGCAGGTTCCTGCATTGGATTCTTGGGTCACTCCGCTCTTTGCGGCGGCGACGTTTCCTTACTTCTTAGGATACCGAATTCAAACCCGCTGGTAAAAGCTCATCTTTGTCTCTCGCAGAACGAAAGGCCACTATCAAATCTGTTCCAAACTCATGGAGAAATCGTTTCCCGCGATTCTTGAATTATACGAAACCCGGCCAGCTCCGTCGTAATGTTCGCCGTCGATTTCCAGCGAAGCCATGCCGCGACAGTAAAGTCCGTCGTCTTGCCGAAACAATACCACATCGTCCATCCAGTCTCGGCACACGACGTGATTGGAGTGGTTTGGGCCAAGCACACAGGATTCCGCCATCAACAGTACGCCATCGGCCCAAGGCTCGGTTCGATGCCGGCTGGCCAGTTCCAGGCGTGCCGATGCGCTCAACGCATGCGGCTTGCGATATCGAAACACAACCGCGTTGCCAAGTTCCACTTCGTCGCCGTCCGTGAGCAATCGCGTTCCAGTGATCGTTCTTCCTCGCACCCGAACTTCGGACAGCGGCTCGATCAAATAGTCTTCACCTTCACGCCGGATCTTAGCATGTTGCTTTGACAGATCACCCAGGATTGGGATATCCGCTTCCGCATCGGGCAGCGCCTGGCCAACGATGACTTCGTTGCTCAAGCAAACCAGAAATCCACCGACCGCGTCGACCCACAACAGGAATCGTGAGGAACGTTGACTCTCGGCCATTGTTTCGGAACTTCGCATACAAGTCGTTACAGAAAGTGAATTGGGTTCTTCGAATCTTGCACCAGGTTTTTCAGCAATGTCTGTCGCGGTGCATCTATCGCGATCTACTTTTTCCCAGGCTCGGCGTTTTGCATCGAGGCCCAATTTCGATTCCGGTGCGATTTCCAAAAGTTGATCCGCAACCTCCAGCGTCTTGTCCCAATCTTCGCCTAGCAAGGCCATGCGAAGCTTGTCTTTCAATTTGCGGCTGTGAATTAAATGGTCCTGACACTGCTTTCGCCGGTCGTTGAGGGTCGCCAAGTTGGGCAGCAATCGCAATGCTGTTTTGAATTGCTCGTCCGCTTGAGAAAAGTCGCCCTGTCGTGCCAGTTCTTGAGCGAGCAACAAACATCTTGCCACTTGTTGTAGGCACGAAAGCCGGTTGTGTCTTGTCGGCAGGCTTTCCAAAAACTCTATTAACGAGAGGGCTGTTTTGATTTCGCTCTTGGCAAGCAAGTTTTCGACCTCGTTCAAACATCGC
>CAYFJO010000229.1:0-16417 GCA_964343305.1 uncultured Pirellulaceae bacterium
CACGTCACATGGTTTCAGTGTCACCGCAGATGCCGCTGGACCCTACGACGGAGCCACCGGAAATACATACAGCGTCACTCTGGTTGACGACGCGGTCAACACGGACGCAGCAGTGGTCGGTAATACGATTCGAGTTCGTGCCAACCTCGGCGGTGGTGCCGTTGACGTCGGTGCGATTCAAGGTCTCATCAACGGCGTGGCAGGTTTTTCGTCGGCCGTGACCGCTGACCCCGCAGGCTTTTTGTCCGCTTTGGACGCCGGAGTGTACGCCAACTTAACGGGTGGCCGTGACGCTGGTAGTGCAACGATTCGCGCTACCGCCGACACGGCTGGGACGGCTGCCAACGGTGTTACCGTTACGCTGGCTGAATCTACCACGATCACTAACAACACCGCTTCTGCTTCCATCAACGCAACCACCGGCAATATTGATGTCGCAGTTCGTGGAACGGTTTCGTATTCTGCCATCGCGGCAGCCATCGACGGTTTGAGCGGATACAGCGCCGGTCTCACTGCGTCCTCGGGCGACCAAAACTACATCGACACGTCGGACTCGCCCCCAGGTGCACCGACCACTCTCGGTGGTGGTGTTGACGCCGCCGGCGGTTTGGCCCAATCTGTGGTTTTTGAATTGGGCGGTGCAACTGGCACGGAGGTGTTCAGCTTTGACGCTGGTGCAAGCATCACGCAACTTGAAACCGCGATCGATTCGCTCAGCGATTCAACTGGCATTTCTGCTACGGTTAGTGGTACGACTCTTCAACTGATTTCGTCCGCTTACGGTGACGAGGCTTTTGTTGACATCAGTGTCACATCTGAAGCGGCCGGTGGAACGATTACGGCCGCCATCGGTCAAGGCTCGCGCTCGACGGGTGCTGACGCGATCGGAACGATCAACGGCATTAAAGCCACTGGCGACGGCAACTCGCTGGCGATCAATACTTCGACGCTCGACTTAAGTCTGTCAGTGGACGTCGGATTCACTGGCAACAGTTCCTTCTCGATCACGGGAGGGGGAGCATTGTTTCAACTCGGCCCGGATGTGGTCAGCAACCAGCAAGCTCGGCTTGGCATCGCAAGTGTCAATACCGCAAGCTTGGGTGGTGATTCAGGCCGGCTGTTTGAGTTGCGGACAGGTGAAGCCAAATCGCTTGCAAACAGTCCGACTTCGGCCGCGGAAGTGGTCGACGAAGTCATCACGAAAGTGAGTGAACTTCGCGGGCGATTGGGTGCGTTCCAACGAACAACGCTCGAATCGAATATCGCTTCGTTGTCCCAAACGTTGACGAACTTGACCGATGCAGAAAGCTCGATTCGAGACGCTGATTTTGCCGTCGAATCCGCACGACTCACGCGTGCTCAGATTCTCGTTCAATCCGGCACATCGGTCTTGGCAATCGCCAACCAAAACCCGCAAAACGTCTTGGCTCTGTTGCGTTAATTCACGACGGTCAAACCAATCATCGTATAGAAACGCCGGCTCGCCACGCCTATTTGTGGAAGCCGGTGTTTTGTTTTTGGTTTCGCTGGACAGCGACCAAGCCAGAAGACCCAAGATCAATTCAGGCGGAGCGCCTCGTCGCGCGATGGCACCACTTCAAACAATTCGTCGAATCGCGAGATCCGCAGGACTTCCTCTCCCAGCGGCGACACGTTGCACATGACGAGTTTGCCCTCGCGCGCATGGAGCTGGCTCCATATGCGGCGCAGCGACTCCAGAAAACTGGAACCGAATCGCGTGACATTTTCCATGTCAATCACCACTCGCCCAACGTCGTTTTGCCGAATGTAATCGAGGATCAACTCGAGTTCCTCTGCCAATTGCTCGTCAGCCAGGCTGGTGACATTTTTCAGAACGGACACGAGCAACCTGTCGTCGCGCGGTTGCATGCTAAAAACTCTGGGTGAGAACTTCCCAATCCCACTCGACTTGGTTCGTTTGACCAACGTCACTTCGTTGCCCGCGTCGTTGTACACGACTTCGTCCATGAACGTCCGCATCAACATGACGCCACGGCCGCTGGCCTTTTCCAAGTTCTCGGGATTCGTGGGGTCCGGCAACTGGGATACGTCGAAACCCGGTCCTTCATCCATCACAACGAACTTGGCCGCTCCATCCGACATGCTGACTTGAACGCGCACGTGCCGGTCACGATATGGGGACTGCTTGCGACGTTCGTTAATCAACTGGTAGTAGGCGTTGTCGTTCTTCTCCCGCAACTTCGAACTGACTTCTAGATTGCCATGATGGACCGCGTTTGTCAGCGCCTCTTCCAGCGCAACACTCACTCGCAAACGCTCGGACTCATCGCACAATCCCATGTGTGACATGCTCTCTTGAAAATATCCGACCAGCGACGGAATCAAATCCAAGTCGCTGCTCAGCGAAAACACGCACTGACTCCTCTGCATGCTGCCCAGCAACTTTTCGCGACTGTACTGCTCCTTGGCGGCCAATAGCAAACGTTCGACAGTACTGTGCAAATACCGCGAGAGCAAGCGTTTGGGAACGTAGCTGGATGCTCCCCTCTGCAACGCCTCGGCCGCGGTTTCCTCGTTACCTTGGGAAGTCATCAAGATAATCGGAAGCGCCGGGATCTGCTGGCGAATGGATTCGACCAAATGCAAGCCATCCATCTCCGGCATAAACAAGTCCGTCAACAAAAGATCGGGCGCGGACTTTTGAATGACACGCAATGCCTCAATACCGTTCGAAGCAAATTCGATCGTGTAATTCTCTATGTTGGACAGCATGCCGCCCACCAACTTGCGATCGACATGCGAGTCGTCGACAACGAGTATGATGGACATGACTTCTTCTCCCCTTTCCTCAACCGAGACACTAAATGGGCCGTCCGTTATCGTAAGATGCTTCCGACCCAGTTGCAAGCAAGTGCCGGTCCTGGCAGTCCGGCTACTCACCGCAGCCGCACTGCTGTCCTTCGAGCGATCCACAATCTTGCCCATTTGTTGCGAGTCGGCAGAAACCGGTTACACTGAGACGTTATCGAATTCCTCAGCTCAGCCGGTTCGTCCCCCCCGCCTGCCACGACTCGCAAAAAGGACCATCGCATGCCGTCCCAAATCCACTCTCGATTCTTCACCCTCGTTGCCGCGATTGTTATCGTGCAGCCATCACACGCGGACGAATCGGAAAACCGTTGGGAAGCGAACATTGAAAAGTTTGAACAACAGGACCAGCAATCCCCGCCAGCCGCGAACAGTGTCTTGTTTATCGGCAGCTCCAGCATTCGCGGCTGGGATCTGGAACGGTCATTTCCGGGAAAGAACTACCTCAACCGCGGATTCGGCGGCTCGGAGATTTCCGATTCGATTCACTTTGCCGACCGCATCATTGTGCCCTATCGCCCACGCGTCATTGTCCTCTATGCCGGCGACAACGACATCTCTCGCGGCAAGACGCCGGAAGTGGTGACCGCGGACTTTCAAAAGTTTGTCAAAACCGTGCACACATCGCTGCCCAAGACACGAATCGTATTCATCGCGATCAAGCCAAGCATCAAACGTTGGTCGCTGGTCGACAAGATGCGGACAGCCAACGCAGCGATCCAACGGATTACAAAAAAGGATTCGCGCCTTGAATATGTCGACATTGACAAACCCATGATTGGCGACGACGGCCAGCCGCGAAAGGAGTTGTTTGCCAGCGATGGTCTGCACTTGTCGGCCGCGGGTTATGAACTGTGGGCATCGCTGGTCAAGCCTCACCTGGCGAAGAAAACGGCGTCGTTGATTTTGCACGACGGCAAGATCGTGACCGTCGACAAACAGTTTTCGATCGCCGAAGCCGTCAAGCCGTTGCATTTCAAAGTGCACGAAGATCCAACCTGCAACGGTCTTGTTCTTGCACAGGTCCTTACTTCCGTGCGCGTTCGACGGCTTGATTCTCGATTGCCCGACGTAATTGGACTTGTTGGACGTCGATGACATTCTGCAACGGTTGAAATCGGTCACTCTCGTTCGACGATACCTGAGATTCGGAGGCATTTGTCCTGCCGATGTTGGCACCTGTGTTTTCATCCGGCTTGACGACGATTGGTCGATCCGTAAATTTGATGTTCAACACTTTTCCAGGCAATCGCACGGAGACGAGTTGTTGTGAAGGGTTTCCTTCGATTTGATAACTGTCAGTGCGGGCGGGGATGTCCTGTTTGGACAACAGTTGGCGGCCATCGCGGCGGTCGATCATGAGGATGGACGATTGATATTTTCGAGGGCCGCTCTTTGTCTGTGGGGTTTCGTGACGCAAAAATGTCAGCGTCGGGACTTCGGTCGCCTGGTCCAAGGGAAATCCAAAGCGATCGATTCTTATCGGACGATCCCATTGAGACTTGCCGGTCTGGCGGTCCAGTGCAAAGAGATTGCCGCTAACCAAAGGTGAATGAATGCCAATCGGTGCGGACTGGATGTTCACCTTGGAGTCACTCGTCGATGGCGAATTGGCGACCACCAAGTATTGATCGGCGGATCGCAGGACGTAGAGATTCGTGAGTTTCTTTTCTTCTTCCAGTTGGCACTCGAATCGCTTCACGCCTTGGCTGAGTGAGAGGATGGCGAAACGGCCGTCGGCTTGCATCACAGCCACTTCGTCGTGTTCCACCAGGCAAGCTTTTGAGTCGTAGGAGACGATGTGTTTCAAGATTTCTTTCTGCGTCCAAATATCGGTCAAGTTCAGATGGAGCGAGTCGCCGTTTCGTACCCAAGACAACGTGCGACGACCGTGCGATGTCCAGCGTGAACCGTAGTTCGGTACCGGGCGTGTTCCCAGCAACTTGCCATCGACCAGCCGGATTGCCTGGGCTTCGTCGCTGCTCGGTCCGACGACAAACACGAATTCGTCATCGCCAAACGTATCGCTGCCGATTTCAAAACCGCCACGAGTCCACAATATTTTTCCGGTCAGCGGATCGACGCAAACCAATTCGTTTTGCCGCATGAAGCAGAATCCGTTGTCGCTGATCGACGCCATCGCACCGATCGGCCGCTGCGACGCATCGAGCGCCTGATAACGAGTGGCGCCCCAGGGATTGTCCAACGCCTTGGTGCCGGCTCGCAGCGCGGACATGTTTGGGTTGAGTGCGTCGGGCACTATCTGCACAAGTTCACGCCGCCAGAGGATCGCCTCGGCGGGATTGGTGACTTGACTGAGCATATCAATTGCGACTAGTTCGTAGCCCAGCGAAACGATCAACAGGTGGCCTTTGACTTTGGCATGAATTACAGCGTAATTGGGTGCGTAGTACCGTCGCACGGCATCCGTGCGATTCAACGAAACTTGTAGTAACTGTTTGCCTTGGCCGTTTCTCACGGTGATGAAATTCGTACGATCGTACAACACGCGAAGTCCATGCGGAAACTCTCCATCGCGTTGTCGAACATCGATTGGACTGATTTGGTTCGAGCTTGTACGGCCGTAGTTGTCGACCTTCTTGGCGCCTTCGGTGATCTCTGGTTCACCGTACAGCCATTGGTTTGACTTGTTGATACTCTGTGCAAGGGGTTGTTGTTTGGACACTTCGTCGAGCAGTTGCCGTCCGGTCTTCCCATTGCGGCACACAACGTTGCCCCATTGCTGTGCGACACGATGATACTGGGCGGCAGCCGAATCGAACTTGCCGCTTTTGGCGAGCAACTCCGCGTAAAGTGCGTTTACGGCTGGCTCGGTCTTCTCGTTCGGCTTGACCATCAAACGCAAGGCGACGTGTTCGGCCTGAAGGTAATCGCCCGCGGCCACGAGACTTTCCAACAATGCCAAACGGGCCTGCGAGGCGGTTGGGTGGAAGCCGAAGAACTGTAAGAAACGATTGAGAACTTGGGCGTTGCCCGACTTCAGAGCCGTCGTCAGCAGGTTCTTGATTTCGCTGTCGATGGCGGCTGCATCTTTTGTGTCCAGCCCTTTGTAAAGTTCGCTCAGGCGGGCGGTGACCCAACGATCGTGGCGAACGCTGTGATGCCGTTCGACCGATTCAATCGGAAACTGCTGGAGTTCCGTACTCTCGCCGTCAACGTGAAAACCCGCCAGACCAACGAACGTACGGAAGGCGGCATTGAGATCACCTACCTTCAAAAAGCCCAGAGCCTTGTGGCGAAGCAATTCCGCCTTTTGTTCGGGCCTGTCCACGAACCCTTCCAGTTCTTCGGTCACCTTGCGGTTACCGAGAAAGTCGTGTCGGACGACCACTAATAAGGCATCGCCCAGCACGGCTCGCGTGGAGTCGCTAGTGGGATCCAACTCAAAAGCTCGCCGAGCGGTTGTAAGTGCTTCGTTTCGCTTACCATCCTTCATTAACAGTTCAGCTTTGCGTGCCAGCGCCCACGTGTCGTCCGGGTTCTTGTCCAACCGTTGGCGGACATTAACCCGCAACGGCCCGTCCTGTGGAAACGTGGCCAACCAATCCGGCCCGTGCGAAATGACTTCGCCCTTGTAGCAGATTAAATTGCCCAGCACGAAATCCGTTTCCACGTCGCTTATGATGGAACCTTCGCTAACGTCGATCTTCAGAATTTTCGACGACGTGGTAGGCAAGTAGTAATGCCCGTCGCTGAAAAATCCACGACCGCTGGGCCGGACGTCGTTGCCCAGCGGAATCGACCAGGCCTGCTCACCGTCCTGCAAACGCAACGCGGTCACTTCGTTTTTGCCCGCCATCACGACATTGCCACCGTGCATGCACGCGACGTGTAGCAAGTTGTCGCGGGTTTTTCCTTTTTCCCAAACCGGCTTGCCCGTGAGCAAATCCAGACAGTACATTTCGTTGGATTCGACCGGCGTGATCACCACGTGCCCGTCGGAGATGGTCACCGTGGCATCGTTCCAGCGGCTGCCGAAGGGACGGTTGTCCGTGGCCGTGACTCGTCCAAAACCACGGTTGTAATAGCGGACGGCGCGCGGATATTGGAATCCCCACAACAGCGACCGCGTTGTTGTGTCGACCGCCACGACGGCTCCTGATGACGTTGGACACACGAGAATGCCGTCGGCAAATGACGGACTTGCGCCGGCTAACCGTCGCGGCCCGTCAAACAAAATCGGATTCGATTCCACCTGGGCGACTTGCTGCGACCATTGAAGTTCGCCGGTCTTTCGATCGAGTGCGACCAAACGGATTTCGCTGTTGATTTCGGCCAAGGCATATAATTGGCCCATCAGCGGCAGCGGTGTACCGAGAAAGAATGCGCCGGCCAAACGTGGTTCGTCGCTGTAACCATTGCCCGGCTCGCCGTCGACCATCCACATCAAAGATCCTTCGCTGGCCAAATCCAGGGCGACCAGTCGGTTGTGTGCGCGAAATCGGTCGTTTGTTGCACGGACTCCGCCGAATCCGATTCGAACCGGAGGCCCTGTCGGTGACGCAACGCCCAACCGATCCAACAAGAACACCGCTTCGCCGTCGCTGCTGAGTTGGCCGTGGGGCGCATCGTCCCAGATTCGTTGTTGCAACTCTTTCCTGCGCGGCGAAATCTGCCGCTTGCCGGCGGTGGTGATCGTTGGCGCCGATCCTTGCCAATCCCGGGCATAGGTCGAATCGTTATCCCAAGGCCATTCCCAAATTCGTTTGCCGTTCGTAAAGTCTACCGCGATCAGGTTGTCACCCGTTCGCATCAGCACGGTATCTCTTACTGCCAATGGATGCAGTCCGGGAAGCGCCGCGGTCTTCGCGGCATCGTATACCGACGCGATCTCCTTGACCGTCTCTTCGTCGGTTGGGTCGTTTACGGTGGGGACTCGCCAGCGCAAACTGGGCAGCGGAAGTCCGCCGCGTGCCTGACCGTTTCGTGATTTGTCACCGCGATGCACCAGCCACTCAGAAGCTCCCGTCTTTTGACCACCGGGCGCTTTCCCCGTCAATTTCGTCAACCAGTCGATCGGATCTTCGTCGGCACGAAACAACTTCTTCTGCCCGCCGCCGGCTTGAAATGTCGAAGCCCCTCGCAGTTTCAATTGATTCAGAATCTGTTCCGCCTTTTGTTCGCGATTGGCGTACAGCCAGCAGGTGGACAACATGATGGAGAGAGCGGGGTCGTATGTCTCGCCGACGGGGGAAGCTAACACGCGTTGAAAACAAAGCGCCCCTGCCAGTGGCCGCCCTTGATCCAAATGATGCCGCCCCAACAGCATGGTTGCTTCGTAACCTGCCTTGGTGTGAAAATACATGCGTGTAACGTTCGTCAGTTTCTGCATGTCGGCGGCTTGCAACGCCTCGTCCAACAGTTGTCGGGCGTCCGATCCGAACTTTAATTCGTACGTTTCCAAGGCCCGGCCAGGCATGTCGCCCAGCAGCCGCTGAGCTTCCACTTTCAAGCTTGTCTGAGTGCCCGCGCCGCCCAAAGGACCAATAAAATAGTCCTCGGCATCAGGACTGACTAACAGCGTTCCCAGTTCGCTGACCGCTTCGTCAAACCGCCGCTCGTCGATGGCCTCTTTGGCGCGGCTGATGTGCTGCCGCAATTCACGCGGGGCCGGAAGGAACACATTTTGGATTTGTGATCCAACCTTCTGTGCCACCGCATTTGAACCTAATTCGCCCGCTGAAAAGGACAAACCGACCAACAGCAGAACGATGCGCAGCGGACGGGGGCAGCCTCGAAACATGATAAAATCCTTGAATTCGGCGATTTTTCGACACTTGACCATAGGTTGGTCGTGGGCTGGATGCAAAAAGTTCGAGCAGGCCACCTTCTGACCCGCGAAGTCAGCCACAACGGATTCGCATCCGTCGGCGTAACTCTTTCGCTGAAAATATCTTAAGAGATGTGCGGTGGCAGGGCAACCAAACTTTCTCTACCGATGTACGTGACAGTCAGCAGCGTTGTCCGCGAACCAAGTGAGTAAACTGAGCGGCGCAGAAAACGGGCCCCGACGCAAAAATATCGAAAAATATAGCTGTTTTTTCGGCATATCCCGTTGCAAAACTATTGTAAGTGACTTTAATAATCCCATTCCGTGGAAACACGGACGGGCGTATTGGACTGTTTTTACGTTAACTCAACCTATTTGTTTTTACTTCACACGGAAGGGTAAATGCTATGGCCAAAGCAAAAGCACTGACGAAGACCCAGGTTCTTACGAACATCGCTGAAAAAACCAATTTGAGCAAAAAGGAAGTTGCCGGGGTTTTTGAAGCACTTTCTGACGAAATCCAAAGCGCATTGGGGAAAGGCGGCGCCGGAGCGTTCACGATCCCTGGGCTGATCAAGGTCACCAAGAAGCACGTTGACGCCAAGCCAGCGCGAAAGGGTGTCCCCAATCCGTTCAAGCCGGGCGAGCTGATGGACGTTGCGGCCAAACCAGCGACGACAAAAGTGGTCGTCCGCGCATTGAAGGCCCTGAAGGACATGAGCTAGTCAAAGGTCTTGACTGAAAAACATCTCACATAAAACGCCAGTTCGTTGCAGTTGAACGGATTGGCGTTTTTTCGTTTTGATCAAAAAAACGGCGGTTTTCCGCAAAATCCCCTCTTTTGGCAAATTCCATATTGAACTATTTCGTAATATCCACATCATCACATAAGTTAAGAATAAAGCGGGTTGAATTGGGCTAGCATGGATGCTAGCGCCCACTGCCATCTAGGATAGCCCGGGGCAGGGATTCAACCCGTTTTTTCTTTTCTTGCCAGTCAATTTCGATTTCTGACGTCCAGACAAACGATCTCTCGATCGTCTCGCAAATAGAGCAGCCCATTGGCAAGTGCCGGAGCTTGGCGAGTCGTTCCGATCACCACGCCGCGGCCCAACTCGTCGAATCCATCCGGCGTCGCACGGACGATGACCAACTCCCCCTTCATCGTCGAGAGAAACAACTTGCCGTCCGCGGCAATCAGGTTCGACTTTCCAAATCGCGTCTTTTGCCAAACTCGTTGACCAGTCTTGACATTCACGCAATTCAAATGCGTCACTGGTCCAGCGCTGCCGACGTTGTCCAGACCGTAGAGATAGTCGCCCAACAAGACCGAAGTTTGCCATTCGTTGCGCATGACACTCCGCGCTCCTTGCGATGTCCAAGCTTCCTTCACTTGGTAGATGTCGCCCTCGACGTGAAGCACCAGCAAAGCGGCCCCATGGTTTTCGCCCGACGAGATGAACACCTGCTGGTCGTGCGCGATCGGCGTTGCCGTGTTGCAGTTGTAATCGGTCTTATAAGGATAGCGCCATAGAATATCACCACTTTGGGGCGCGAGTCCGAGCACCGAGCTTCCCGTGTACGCGACGACTTGTTCGCGTCCACCCACCTTCAGCAACGTTGGCGACGAATAGCCAGCAGCGTCGCTTCCAGCACTCCAAACCGTTTCGCCAGTTTTCCGATCCAGTGCCACAACGGTCGCTTTGGGCGCACCGACAGTCACCACAATGGATTCGCCAACCACCAGCGGTGAGCTGGCCATGCCATAGTCGGCAACCTTGCCACGCAACTCTTTCACGGTATTGCGTTGCCAAACGATGTCGCCGCTTTGTGACTTCAATGCTGTGAGGACTCCTTCGCCACTGAAGGTGAAGATCATGTCACCGGTCATCGTGGGGGTCGCACGCGGACCGTTGCCCATCTGGTTGCGATAGTCGGGGCCGATTTCGGTTTGCCAGTTCGATTTTCCTGTCTCTGCATTGTGCGACACGACCACCTGTTTGCCGCCGCGTTGGACCATCGTCACCAGTTGCCCGTCGCGGATCGCCAAGCCTGACATGCCAACACCACCGGCAACACGCCAAACTTCTTTTGGCCCACCGGACGGCCACTCGCCCAGCAATCCTGTCTCCGCGGAAATCCCGTTGCGCTGAGGTCCCAGAAACTGTGGCCAATCGTCTCCGTGTGAGAAGTCGGCAGGAAGAACGACCGCGACGAACAATAAAACGGCTAGAATTTGGTGCTTCGTAATAGCGTACTCTGCATAAATGGGCATCGTGCGGATCTCCTGTTGCTTCATAGAAAGACGGTAGTCTGGTGTCTCGTGCAGGCGTAATCTAACGCCTGCGGCGGGCGACCGTCCAGAGAATAAATTGACGAATGACACCGAACGATCTTTTTTCTTCGAACGCTTCGAGAAGAAAACCGGTGGCATCATTTTGGCCAGCAAGTCACAATAGACCACCCAATTGAGGCGACATTGTGCGATGCGTTTTGTCCACGGAACGGCGATTAGCGGCGTGCGGTACTTGACCGCGGAACAACGCTGGTCGGCCAACTAATCGAACATCCAATTTGAAGAGAAGCAAGCGTATGATCGACTCACAAACATCACGGCGGGAATTTGTTCGTGCGGGAGTCGCTGGATTAGGAACTGCTATGGTCATGAACGAAACCAGGTTGAGTGCGGTGGACGATCGAAAAGGGTTCATCGACGCCCACGTCCACGTTTGGACGCCGGACACAAGGAGCTTTCCGTTGGCGGACGGTTTCAAAAGAGAAAACATGCAACCGCCAAGTTTCACGCCCGAAGAGCTTTTTTCACACTGCAAGCCCACCGGCGTGGACCGCATTGTGTTGATCCAGATGAGTTTCTATCGCTACGACAACTCGTACATGCTCGACATGATGAAAAAGCACAAAGGTGTTTTCTCGGGCGTGGCCGTGATCGACGAACACGACGAACCGGCTGACACCATGAAGTCGCTGGCAAAACAAGGTGTCCGCGGATTCCGCATTCGTCCGTTCGATCGAGAGCCAAGCAAGTGGCTTGGCGGCGCAGGAATGAAAGCCATGTGGAAATGTGGTGCGGAAGAAGGGCTGGCAATGTGCCACTTGATCGACGCCAAGTTCCTTACGTCTGTCGACAAAATGTGCCGCCACCATCCCGATACGCCAGTTGTCATCGATCATTTCGCCCGCATTGGCGTTGATGGCAAGATCCGCAAGTCGGACCTCGACGATCTTTGCGCCCTGGCCAAACACAAAAACACGTCCGTCAAGATCTCGGCTTATTATGCGCTCGGCAAGAAAGAAGCTCCGTACAAGGATCTCATTCCAATGATCCGCCGTTGTGTCGACGCGTTTGGCCCCGAGCGATTGATGTGGGCCAGCGATTGCCCGTTCCAAGTGGTCGATGGCCACGAGTATCAGCCGTCGATCGACTTGATCAAGAGTGGAATAGACGGCCTGTCGGCGGGCGACCGAGATTGGTTGCTTCGGAAAACCGCGGAGCGTGTCTTTTTCAGTTGATGTCTAACGACTCGAAAAGCAGCGGCGGGTTGACCCGATGGTTTGTGTTGCTGACCTTCGTTGTGGGCGCGAGCGCGGTAATCGTCTGGATCGAATCCCGCGTGTTGGCGAGTCGTCGGCCCTCAAGCTACCCGCAGCGACCTGTCAAAGTGATCGTGCCGTTTGGTGCCGGTGGCAGCACTGACACGTTCGCTCGTAAAATGCAGGAAGCCATCGGTGAAAACGACTTATTGCCCGTTCCGATGGTCGTCATCAACAAAGCGGGAGCTGGGGCAACGATCGGCAGCCGTCACGTGAAAGACCGCGATCCCGACGGTTACACGATGCTCGTGCTGCACGACACAATGTTCACCGCCGAGGCGTTCAAGACGGTGGAATATGGCTCGGACGCATTTCAGCCGATCGCCGCCACGGGCGAAAACGGCATGATGATCGCAGTCCGCAAGGAATCGGATTATCAGTCGCTTGAGCAGTTGATGAACGACGTGGCCGATCGGCCGGGTGAAATTATCTATGCCAACAACACCGGGGCACTCGTCCAGTTCGCTGCCCTCTACCTGGCCAAACTTCAAAACGAAAAGCGTTCCGATCAAATAAGCCCGCCGGCATCCTTTCGTCTGGTCCAAAGCGGCGGCGGAGCCCAGCGTTTTGAAGACGTTGAAGCGGGTCGCGCCGACGTTTCAGGATTTTCTGTCGACGAGTATCGTAAGTTTCAAAGCGAGCTGCGGGCCCTCGCCTATCTAGGCGCCGAGCGACATCCCGCATTCGTCGACGAGCAGACAAAGCAGCCAAACATTCCAACCGCTCGCGAACAAGGTTTTGAGATCGTCCATAAAAACACGGTCTATTGGTGGTTTCCCAAAGGCACGCCTGCCGAGTGCGTCGACGTGATGGCCGGCGTTTTGGCCAAGGCGATGAAAACGGAAGTCGTACAGAGATTTCTCGACGACACACAATCGGACGATATCGTGCTCCGCGGCGACGCGCTGATGCAACGTATCGCGCATAGCAAAGAGACGTACTCGTCGGTTTCGCTCAACGTCGAGAATCCAGTTCCAAACATTCCGTTGATGCTCACGATCGCTATCGGCATCTTGCTGGTCGGAGTCATCGCCGAATCAAGATTCCAAGGTGCAGGGCGGATTGCTAGTCCGTCCGAACGCTACACCAATTCAAATCTCGCCACCCTGTCCGTCGTTTTAACGCTCGCCTATGTTACGGCCCTTTCGCTTCGCATCATCGATTTTCGAATCGTCACGGCGGCGTATCTCTTCGTGCTAGGAACGATGCTCGCGCGCAAACCCGAAGCCCAGCGAGCGATGGTCGTCGTTTCGCTTGGGCTGTCAATTGGCGTGTACTATTTGTTCACGCACCTCTTTGTGGTGGATCTGCCATGATCGACGCTCTGTGGTACGCGCTGCATCCGTGGCAAGTGTTTCTGATGCTGCTGGGCACGGCCCTCGGCATCACCGTCGGTGCCATTCCAGGCCTGACCGGTGCGATGTTGATTGCTCTCTCGCTGCCGCTGACGTTTGCCATGGCATCCAAGGACGCGTTAATCTTGCTGATCTCGATGTACGTCGGTTCGATCAGCGGCGGGTTGATCACCGCCACGTTGCTGCGCATGCCCGGTACTCCGGCATCGATGATGACAACGCTCGATGGCTATCCCATGGCTCGCGACGGACGCCCCGGACGCGCACTGGGCCTCGGCATCGGCGCATCGTTCATCGGCGGCATGATCTCGTGGGTGTTTTTGTTGTTGCTCTCACGGCCGATGTCTCAATTGTCGCTGCTGATGACGAAATTCGATTTCTTCGCGCTCGTGTTGATGGCACTTGTCATGATCGCGTCCGTGTCGGGCAAATCGGTCGTACGTGGCATCTTCGCCGGGTTGTTGGGCATGTTGTTGGCGTTGCCGGGACTCGATCCATTCACCGGCCAACCTCGGCTCACCTTTGGCTGGACGACATTGAACGGCGGCTTGGAGTTGTTGCCCGTGTTGATCGGCTTGTTCGCGGTCAGCCAGATTCTCAAAGACATCTTGTCGATCGACGAAGAAGCCAAACCGATCGCCAAGACGATGGACAGCATGTTGCTCGCGACTCGCGATTGGAGTCGGCATGCGGTGAACCTGATCCGATCGTCTGTCATCGGCACATGGATCGGCATCTTGCCTGGAATTGGTGCCAACATCGGTTCGGCAGTCGCGTACACAGCAGCCCGCGGCATGTCAAACGAACCTGAGAAATTTGGCCAAGGAAGCGAAGAGGGAATCATCGCATCCGAAGCGGCTAACAACGCAACCGTGGGCGGAGCGCTGATCCCACTCGTCGCGATGGGCATCCCGGGCAGCGTGATCGACGCCATCTTGCTGGGAGCACTGGTGATTCACAATTTGCAACCTGGCCCGATGCTGTTCGACTCGAAGCCCGACATTGTGTACATCATCATCGCCACGATGTTGTTGGCCAACTTTGCGATGTTTGGCATCATGCTACGGCTGACGGGCTCGATCATTCGCCTGGTCGAAATCCCGTGCTGGCTGTTAATTCCGAGCATTCTTGTATTCTGCGTCGTCGGCTCGTACGCGCTGGAAAATCGCATGTTCGACGTCTGGGTGATGTTGACGTTTGGGCTGGTCGGCTTTGGCATGGAACGATTACGAATCCCGCTCGCCCCGTTCGTCATCGGATTCGTCTTAGCCCCAACGGCCGAAAGCAGTCTCGGCGCGGCACTCCAAACATCGGCGGGTAGTTTCTGGCCCATGTTTGATCCGCAAGGCTTGGCGTTTTATTTCGTTGTTGTTTCGTTGCTGTTGTTTATCTGGCCGTTTTTCCGAAGCAACACATCCTCGGCCTAACTGTCAAGTTCCACCAGCATCGCGACCGCGTTTCCGCCCCCCAGACACAACGACGCGATCCCGCGACGCAATCCTCGCTCGACGAGCGCATGTAAAAGAGTGACCAGCACTCTCGCGCCGCTCGCACCCAGCGGATGTCCCAGCGCAATCGCCCCGCCATGAACATTGACGTTTTCGTGCGACAAGCCAAGCGGCCGCATACACGCCAGGCATTGCGCTGCAAATGCTTCGTTCAGTTCAACGAGATCAACATCCTCCAGCATCATATTTGCCTTATTCAAGACCATTTCGATCGCGCTGACGGGAGCGATAAACAGGTCCTTGGGCGCAACACCGCTGGTCGCTGACGCGATGATCCGGGCTTTGAACGGCGATTCGAGTTCCCGCGCAGCGGCTTCGTTTGCCACGACGACGACTGCCGCCCCATCGCTCAATTGCGAAGCGTTACCAGCGGTCACAGTTCCGCTGGCGCGAAACGCGGTGGGAAGTTTGGCGAGCGAATCGATTGACGTATCACCTCGTGGCCCTTCGTCACACGTCACAACAAGATCGCCTTTTCGATTCTTCACGGTAACGGGCGTGATTTCACTAGTAAGTTTTCCGTCGTGCATTGCAGCAGTCGCGCGACGGTGACTCTCTGCGGCAAACGTGTCTTGATCGGCGCGACTGACTTCGTATTTCTCTGCAATGTATTCCGCCAACTCGCCCATGCCCGTCTTTTCGGTCGAGCATGCTAGACCGTCGAAGACCATCGAATCGACTAATCGGGCATCGCCGAACTTGTGGCCTTGGCGAGAATTCAACAGCATGTGCGGTGCCAGGCTCATGTTTTCCATGCCGCCGGCAACGATTAGGTTCGCGTCGCCGGCACGAATCGCCTGGTCGGCCAGCATCACCGACTTGAGGCCCGAACCGCAGACTTTGTTGATCGTCACGGCAGCGATCGACGGTGGGAATCCGGCAAGCAACGCAGCCTGTCTAGCAGGTGCCTGGCCGACGCCGGCCGAAAGTACGTTGCCCAAAATGACTTCGTCAATTCGATTGGGCGAAACATGACACTTGTCCAGCGCGTCTTCGATCGCCGGGGCGGCTAACCGCGGCGCCGAAAGCGTCGACAAACCGCCTAAGAATTTTCCGATCGGAGTTCGGCAGGCGGCAATGACATATGCTGACATGGGAAGACCCTCGCTTGGCGACAACGTTAGACAGTGTAATTATCGAACGAAATCGCTGCGCGGCAATGACAGAATGGAAAGTCTCAGTCCGCCATGAGGATCGTCCTGGTAATAGTTTCCTCGTTTAACGCCGAGCCGGCAGGCGACGGCACCTGAACAGCCGTCGCCTGCCGGCTCGGCGTTAAACGAAGTTGCTGAAGTTATTTC
>CAYFJO010000230.1:0-16396 GCA_964343305.1 uncultured Pirellulaceae bacterium
GCCGTCGCCTGCCGGCTCGGCGTTAAACGAGGACATTTTCTACTGGCCGCGGCATGTTATTTGACAAGCGAGCGAAACCGGTCGAACGCTTCGTTCCACGGGTCCGGTTTCTGTGGTGTGTATTCCTGGACATAAAAACTCTGACGAATCACATCGCGCGCCTCGGCGATCGATCCGACGTCGCCACTAGCGACGGCTTGCATCATGACGTTGCCAATCGCGGTCGCTTCGATGGGGCCGGCAACGACGCGTCGATTACACGCGCCGGCGGCCATTTGACACAACAATTGGTTTTGCGTTCCGCCGCCGACAATATGAATGGTGTCGATACGGCCGTCAATCAGTTCCTCCAGCCAACTCAAGACAAGCCGATAACGCAGTGCCAGACTTTCCAGCGCACAACGAATGACCGCGCCTTCAGTTTCAGGCACGGGCTGCGAGGTGTTGTTACAGAAACCACGAATCGCTTGCGGCATGTCCGATGGTGCAACGAAATCGCCGTGATCGGGATCGATCAACGATTTCAGCGGGTCGCTGCCGTGGGCCAGATTTGTCAGTTCGTCCCAGTCCATGTCCTTGCCGCTTTGCCGCCAGATGCGGCGGCATTCTTGCACAACCCAAAGTCCAGCGATGTTTTTCAACAGCCGGGTTGTGTTCCCCACGCCGCCTTCGTTGGTGAAATTCAACTCGCGGCACTTGTCCGTGACGACCGGATCGGGGACTTCGACCCCCATCAGTGACCAGGTACCGCTGCTAATGTAACACCAGTCGGGCTTTGTACCCGGTTGACTGGCTGCGGGAACGGACATCACGGCGCTTGCCGTGTCGTGTGTGCCAGGCAATACAACTTGGACGTTGTTCAAACCCGTTGATTCGGCAACCGAGGTTCGCAGCGTGCCGATCGCGGTGCCCGGCTCGATGAGGTCGTTCAAAACTTGCGTTGGCAGATCGAATTTTTCCAGCAACTCGGTCGCCCATTGTCCCGTTTGCGGATTGTAGAACTGTGTCGTTGTCGCGTTGGTCCGCTCGTTGCCTTTTTCACCGGTCAGCAGCCAGTGAAACAAATCCGGAATCATCAGCAACGATTCGGCCACGTCCAAGATCGGCGAGTTGTCCAATTTCATACACAGAAATTGAAACAGCGAGTTGAACTCCATGAATTGCAAGCCGGTGTGGGAAAAGATTTCTTCGCGGCTGACGATCTGGAATGCTTTGTCCTGGATACCGGTCTTGCGGCTGTCCCGATAATGAAACGGGTTGCCGAGCAGTTCGTCGTTGCGTCCCAGGAATCCGAAATCGACGCCCCACGTGTCGACGCCGACGCTTTTCACTTGTCCACAGTATTTCGTTGCGCTGGCCCGCAACCCATCGACCACGTCGCCCCAGAGCCGCAGCAGATCCCAGTACATTCGATCGCCGGCGACGACTCCACCGTTTTCAAAGCGAGCGACATCTTCCAATCTCAGCCGCTGGCCGTCAAACAACCCGGCCACAACCCGGCCACTGGACGCGCCCAGATCAACACCAAGAAAACAAGATTCCGTATGCGCCATTGCTTTCAATTCTCACACGATCGTAGGGTGGGTGGAGTGCGGCAAAAGTGGATAACGGTGCGTTACGCAAGCCAGTTAAGCACACGGCCGACCGATTTGACAAAGGGTGGATGCCGTGCGCAACACACCGGCGGTGATCGGGCTTGCTTCACACACCCTACCAAATGGTGACGCTGCGTTGGGGGAACGTCAAGTACCGAGCTAATCCAAATCACTCATGCGGCGCGAGGATAGATCGGTGGCCGATTCCGTTGCTTCGGCCGAGGAAAAATGAGGGGCGGGCGGTCCCGTGGCGGCGGCGTCGATCTCGCCCAGGTATTTGGCTTTGACCTCGGGATGGCGGATGATCTCGTCCGCCGATCCGTGACAGAGCACTTCGCCTTCGCTGATGACGTAGGTTCGATCCGTGATTTGCAGAATTTCGCGGGCGGCGTGGTCGGTGATGAGGATCGCGATTCCGTCGTCACAAAGGTCTTGAATAATCCCTTGGATGCTCTGGACGGTGACCGGATCGATGCCCGCGAACGGTTCGTCGAGCAAGATAATTTCCGGGTCGGAGACGAGGCACCGGGCAATTTCCAGACGCCGCCGTTCGCCGCCTGAGAGTTTTCCCGCTTTGGAGTGGCGAATGTGTTCGATATTGAATTGTTCGAGCAATTCGTTGCAGCGGGTTCGCCGCAGTTTGCGGGACATGCCGAGCAGTTCCATGACGGAGACCAAGTTCTGTTCCGTGGTGAGTTTTTTGAAGACGCTGGATTCCTGCGCGAGGTAGCCCATGCCGCCGTCCCGTGCCCGGCGAAACATGGGCCACAACGTGACATCCTGTCCGTTCAAAGCGATCTCGCCCTTGTCCGGGTCGATCATCCCGCAGGTCATGCGAAAGCAAGTGGTCTTGCCCGCTCCATTTGGTCCAAGCAGTCCGACGATTTCGCCAGGATCAACGTGAAAGCTAACACCCTTGACCACCTGACGGCGGCCAAACGTCTTTTCAAGCCCCTCGACGCGAAGAATCGACATTTGAATTCCTTCCTTGGTTTTCGTCTTTGTAGAGCAATTGTCCCAATTGCTCACGGTACAATTGGGGACAATTGTTCTACTATCGAATGAATCGCTGGCTGAAGTTGGGGGTAATCGGCAGCGGACTTCTCCATTCGTGCGGCCAGTAGATAAAAAGTGCCTTGCCGGTTAACAAGTGACGCTCGACAAACGGTTGCCGCCAGTATCGAGCATCGCTGCTCGAAGGGCTGTTATCGCCAAGCGGCATAAACTGGTCTTCTTCCAACGCGGGGAACTTCAACTCGTTGCGCAGGAGGAACAAGCCTTTGTCACGTCCGTCGTCCCGCGACTCTTTCGCCCATTGGCTGGGGCTTATCATCACCGTACGGATTCGATCCACGTGGTTATTGCGGTAGTCGTCATCTTGGTAATCACTGAAATGATCCGGGTCGGTGGCGACGTAATAGACATCACGCAACACGCGTAGTCGATTGACGGTTAATGCGGCACCCCGACTGCCGATTCCTACTGGTTCCGCGTCGGACGGTTTTCGCTCGCTTCCGTCGCCCTTGTACGGGCTCCACCGAGGAAACTCGCTTCCCGTCGGGTCGTATTCGGTCGTAGAAGCAAACTTGATCACGTTTTCGTCAACCCACAACATCAGTTGGTCATCGACATTGCTGAAACGCAACCGATACTGCCCCTGGCCTTTTAGCCGCGTTGGTTTTTTGCAGAGCACCTCCTTGGAACCGTCGTTGAATAAACCCGGTTGATCGTTATTGCCGTCGCAGATCGACAACTTGGCTTGGCCGCTTTCGATGTCGATCCAGCAACGGTATTCGACGCCACCTTCGACCAGACTCAACAGCAACTCGCCCGCATCGCTCTCGACGTTCACGTCGCACTCAACACCCAAGTCGCCTACCCAATGGTTGCCCATGTGCTTGTTTGCCGAGTAGACCCTTTCGTTGAGTTCTCGTTGTTCGCGGAAATTGTAAGCGTAAAAGTCGCAAATCAGTTGGCCTTCGCGCGACCTGCCACCTTCCATGTCGGGCGGTAGCTCCTTCTCGTCCAGGTAATACCAATCATTTTCTCGAAAATTAACATGCGACCACTGGGGAACGAGATGGCGGTATCGTAACCACGCGGGACCGTTGCCAGCCCCGTCAATTCGAAACCGCTGCTTGGTGCCGTCATATTCGACTTGCCAATTTCGTGTCGATCGATCGTCCTGTGCCCATTGCTGCCACCGCGATGGCCAGTTCGCGTCGATCAACTTTTGCCCGATGTGATTCGTGTCATCCACTAGCTGCAGCATTGCTTTCACTTTGTAAGGCGGCTTGCGAGCAATCGTTGGTCTTTTGTCACCTGGCTTTTGTACGAAAATGTCACCGTGTTTGATCGTGATTGCTTCGCCAGGCAGACCGATCAAGCGCTTAATGTAGTTTTGCTTCGCGTTTTCGGGAAACTTAAAAACAATCACATCCCAGCGGCGCGGTTCACTCAAATCGTAGACAAATTTACAAACCAGAATTCGATCGCCCATAAAGGAGCCGTGGTTGGGATTGGCCGGGTTCTGGACAGTATGTTCCAAGCCGAGCCGTCGAATCTCGCTGTCTGTCATGCGATGAACTTCCACGCGATTCATTTCCATCGGATAGCGGCAAATCGGACACAGCGTGCGAATGACAAGATCGCGGAATTGACTGTCGGCGTTCTCACAGCTAGCGCCAGCACGATACTGGTGGCCGCATTGATCGCAAAAAACGTCCATGTGGCGGCCTTGCAGCGTGGGTGCCATCGATCCCGTCGGGATGACGAACGCTTCGGCTTCGAACGCACGAAACAGGAACGCCAGGATGATGGCGATCACGATCGATTCGACGGTTTCCCGCGTGCCATCCACGGTGGGTGGTTTGGGTGTGTCTTTCGGATCGGGAGATTTGCGAGGCGGGCGAGTCATTGCGTTATTTGCTTTCTGGCGGGCTTGATTGTAGTTTGCGTGGTGATTGTACTTCGCTTCTGTACCCAGAAATATAGCGAAAAACTTTGCCAATCGATATCCGAATGGAGTCCGCTTTCAATGCTGCTGAGCGGGCTGACGCAGGTTTGTTGACAGCACTTTGCCAAGGATCAGCTCTTCGTCTACGCCCGGCGTGACCCACGATCGGCTGTCTTCCGAGATGGGAACATTGTCGCCCAACAGCAAGTATTGGTTCGCTGACAATGGGCCGCCGGTGTCCCAATCTCTCCCTAATCCCCCCGGGTCGAGATAATGCACGTCGCGAAGGATTCGCAGATTCCCGACCTCAATTTTTTCTCCGCGTGCCGAGATCGCTAGCGGTGTGGCGGTTGGTTCAACCGGCTCGCGGTCCGGATCAATCACTTGCTCAATAATCTCTCGTTGGTTGATGGCAAACAGAATTTGCCCGTCGCAATAGGCCAGTTCCAACTGGACGGTCTCGCCGACATCGAGCTGCGATAAACCGGACGTGGCAATCACGTCTGTGCCCTCGGTTAATACGACGGTTTCGTTGGAATGGTTTAACTGCACCTGGAATTCGCCATACCGATTGCTCAATCGCAGCGACAGTGATTGCCAATTGCCCGAGCTCACGTCACACGTCAGCATCAGATCGGAAACAGCATGCAGCTTGCGTGCGATCGCCTGGTTGTAGCCATAATTGTCTTTGACCGGCATCGCCGTTTCGCGCTTTTGCAGACTCGGCATGCAGGCCCAGTGCTGATACTCAAGCCAAACATTCGCGTCGTCTGGATTTCGCAGAACGAATCCGTGTGAATCCCTTTCCCATTGCGGTGGATCGTCGAATCCCCATCGCTTTTGCGGAGTTGGCGAGATCATTGTTCGATAACGGTCATCGTTGACGAAGATCGCCATCGCACGCAATTGCGACAAGTCTTTACGCGACATGACTCCGTCAACGTAGATGTCACCGTGCCGAATTGAAATGTGTTCACCTGGCAATCCCACCACTCGCTTGACGATCCGTTTGCGGTTGTCGTCCGGGCTTCGGCAAGCCATCACATCCCATCGATTCCACTTGGACTTACCTGGTACGTGTCGTTTGAGGTTGACGCGATCGCCGGCGCGCAGGTGGTCGGTCGAGAACTTGTTTCTTTCGTAGCCGCAATTGGGACACACGGCCAACTCATTGACGGGCGGATTCGTGGCATCGCAGGCAAACGGAATACCGCAATCCCCACACTCCACGCTGAAATGTTCCCCATGCAACGCCTCGGACATCGACCCGCCGCTGACTTGAAACGGAAGCTCGACGGGCGGCGGGCGATGATTGATCGACATCAACCATCCCAGCAGCAACGCCGCGGTTGCCAATGAAACAATCATCGGCGCAAAGGTGGCAAACTTTCCGGATTGGGACATACCTCCATTTTAGTGCCACAACGCCTGTGCGCCCTTGTCCAGCCAAAAAAGCGTGTGCTACAATCAATCCCCTTGAATTTCGTTTCCCCGGAGATAATTGTGGGTACCAAGAAAACTGGCAAGGGTCGTCGAAAAATCGGCCGCAAAAAACGTCGTATGCGGTCCAAAATCCGGCATCGCAAGAAGTAACTCCGCGACGACGGCGGCTTTCTCATTTGATGGTTGAAACGCGCGCGGCAAATCCGTGAGCGCGTTTTCTTTATGCGCGGCTTTCGACGTTAGCGCTTGATCGTCTCGCTGACCCACTTTCGAAAGTTGCGGATGAATGTGCCGTCATCGGTCTCGTCCCATCGTTCCAAGAATTTGACCAAACTCGCGAGCGGCACGCTGGGAAAGATCTCGCTGGCGTCTGTCGTTTTGTACTTGCCATCCGATTGCAGCAAACCAACCTGCAACACTTGCCCGTCATAGCGCCACAATTCGGTCACACCGATGCTGGCGTAGATTCCGAGTTTATCAAGCGAGCTGGATGTAATATCGATCTCGATCGCCAAATCCGGCGGCGGATCCTTGGCTAGATCAATGTCTGCTCGACCGATGATCTTGTCCGCATTTTGAATCCAGAAGCACTCGTCTCCTTCAAGCCCCTTCAGGTCCTCGGGCTTTCGCAACGTGGTGGCTCCGCCGCTGATGAAGGGCAATTCAAAATACTCCGCCAGAATTCCAATCATGAGCCCCAGCAAATTCTTGTACCTTTCGTGAATCAACAAAGGTGCCATGATTTCCATGCTCCCGCGATCGTATGAGATGCGAACTCCCGATCCTTGTTTTTCCTTCGTGAGCCGTTCATATGTCTCCCAAGAAACGGCATTGATCACAATGCGCAACTCACCCTCATTACGTGGCGAAGTGGTTTGGATCATAGGTTGCTACCGATCAATCGAAGAATCATTTGACATCTATTCTCTTCATGTTATCGCACTTCATTGATCATGTCACGGTATAAACTTGCGTGGCGTTGGACCATTTGTTCAATAGAAAACTCGTTTGACATCCGTTGTTGTCCGGCCTGCCCCATTTGCTTGGCGAGGTCCGAATCTTCCAGAATCATCTTCGTTCGGCTGGCGAATTCCGCACGGTCTCCGACGGGAACCAAATAGCCGGTCTGTTCGTGCACCACCAAGTCGCGATTGCCGGGAATGTCTGTCGCGACGACGGGAACGGCCGCCGACATCGCTTCCATGATGGCGTTCGATTGACCTTCGTAATCGCTGCCAAGCCACAGACAGTCAAAGTGCGGCATCCACCGCGGCACGTCGTTTCGCTCGCCGAGAAAGTGCACTTTGTCCCGCAGGTCGCACTGGTCGCGAAATCGCTCCAGCCGCCAACGCTGCGGACCGTCCCCGATGATCAGCAGGTGCGTGTCATCCCGCACACACTTCAACAGATCTGTCGCCCAGATGAGATCCTTGTGTCGTTTTTGCGGCCAGAGCCGGCCGATCGCGCCGATGAGTCGCGAGTCCGACGGAAGATCCAACTCGGTCAACAACTCCGCGCGTGACGATTGCCGGACATCTTCGTTGGGCATTGGAAAAGGCCCAATCCCATTGGGAATCACAGCGAACAGCTCGCGATCGATTCCCTTCGATTCGTAAAAATCAACGACACCCGTGCTGTTGGTCACGATTCGGCTGGTGCGTTTGGCGAACGTGCGATCGAGAGCCAATTCGTGCCAACTCTTCCACGGGTCCACGCATCGCTCGCCCGCGATGATATGTTTCACGCCCGCGCTGCGCGCCGCCCAGCGGCCGTAGCAATTGGCCGCGAAAATCCATGTGTGAACAATGTCTGGTGCAAGTTTCTTGATATGAGCCGTCAAACGGCGCAGTGCCCAGGGATCGAATTTCCACTGCTTGCCGATCAGCTCCACAGGAATCCCGGCCTGCTCGATTTGTTCCAACAGCGGCCCGCCACGAGTCAGCGCGCAAACGTGCAGGTCAAACTCGTCGCGAGGCAGTCCAGCCGCCAATAACGCAAGTTGTTTTTCAGCTCCACCACGGTCTAACGTGGGAATGATCTGGAGAATGCGAATCGACATGATTTGCAGTAGGACGGATTGCCGATCTGTCCGCTTGGTGCGCTGGGTGATGGACGGATTGGCAATCCGTCCAACGATCTAGACCGAATTCTAACGCAGTTGCTTTTCAACGACGAGACGTCGAAACAACTCCACGTGCTGCCGGACCATTTGCTCCAAGGAAAACCGTTCCGCAACAATGGGTCGCAACAATTCAGCGGTTTGAACGTATCGATCCTCGTTTTGAAGAACACGCAACAACGCCTCGGCCAAGGTCTCGGAGTTCACCTGGTCGAGCATCGGTGTACGGCTTCCCAAGAGATCGAGACTCTCTGGTGAACGCGCGGAAAGCACGGGCGTGCCACATGCCATGGCCTCCAGCACGGCCGTCGCCAGGTGATTGTGCGGGCCAGGTTGCACGAACAAGTCTGCCGCTTGTAGGACATCGGTCACATCATCGAACGTCCCCGGAAAGATGATATTGTGCATCAGATCCAACTCGCCCACTCGTTCCCAAAGCGGCAAGCCGAACGGGCCATCGCCCATCATCCAGAGTTTTGCGTTAGGCAGGCGACCAACCACCTTGTGCCACGCTTCCATTAGCGGCATCAATCCCATCGACTTGTTGAACGGGCCGATGTAAATCGCCAGCGGAGTGTCGTCCTTGAGTGACAGGATGTCGTGTGTCTTGCCCAATGATTTCCGCGCTGCGGTGCGCCGAGCCGCGTCTTGAGCCAGCATGGTGCGTACGCCCTTGTCGATGCGAACGATCTTGTCCCGGGCGAATCCCGCATTTTGTAACTCAACAGACGCGGCGTCGCTGAGCGTCACCATCGCATCCGCCAACTGGCAGCGTCGTCGGATGCGCCGCCCGAACCGTGCTTGCTCGTGCCATGCGCAATCACCATCTGGGCCTGTTTCGACGGCGCTCAGAGTGACCGGGATGGGACCCTTTCGCAGCATCCCGACAACAGTATAGGCATCGTATTTCAATCCCGTGACGTACACCGCATCGAATTGCTTGCTGTTGCCGCGCAGCCAACGTGACAGTGTGCTCATATAGCGCAAAGTTCCCCAGCCCGTTTGCATCCAATTCGGAAATCGTATGACCTGGACGTCACGATAGATGAATTCGCGCGGCCAGTGCTTTTCCCATTGCGCAGTCAGAATTGTTGGCGCGTGGCCAAGTCGCTGCAATCCGTGAGCCAGATTGGAGACGAGTCGCTGAGTGCCGTCCACAATGGGCCAGAACTTCCGAACCACCAACGCCACGCGTAGCGAACTCATGAGGTTTCGTCGACCAGGTCTTCTGGCTCCAAGGCACCCACATACGTGAGATTTCGATATTCGTCGCGATAGTCCAGCCCATAGCCGACGACAAACTTGTCGGGGATGTCGAATGCGACAAAGTCGGGTTGCATCTCAACTTCCTGGCGCCCCTCTTTGCGCAGCAGCACGGCCGAGCGAACCGAGGCGGGATTCAACTCCTGCATCAACGCGATCACTTTGACCAAGGTATGGCCGGTATCAAAGATGTCGTCAACCAGCAGAACGTCGCGGCCCTCGATGTCGAGCATCAATTCCGAGTTGATGGTCAAATTGCCGCGCTGCGTACCGCCTCGATAACTGCTCGCCTGGACCACGCCAACTCGCAGCGGCATTTCCAGCCGTCGAATCAAGTCGGCCAACAGCACAACGCTGCCGGTCAACACGCCGACGATGGTCAGCGGATGCGAGCCATAGTGCTCAGCGATTTCGCCCGCCATACGCCGGACACCGCGTCGGAGTTCTTCTTCGGAGAGTAGTGTTTTCACAGGCAAAACTCGCAAATAGGAGCAGAGGTTTGTGGAGATATTCTACGGAGTGTTGCGCAGAGCGGGTAGGGGCGCGGGTACACTCGAAACTTGCCGAAGCATAAACTAACGTCGTGAAATGCACTGGCAGAATCATGTATGGCAGAATGACAGGAACAGATTCTAGTTGGAATGATTCTGCCATACATCATTCTGCCAAAAACACGCGACCGAAATTGGTGAAAGAACGATGAGCGGAAGTTGGAGCGAAGTTTCACTGGCCGGACATCCCTGCGGCGTCTTTGAACCTGCGTCGTGCAACGAGCACGGTTACGTCTTGATCTACCTGCACGGTGTCCACGTCAACCGTCTGACGGACAAGCCGGTTTTCACCGAATTGTTCGGCCAACGCGGCTTGCGCGTCGTCGCGCCCATCGCAGGACCAAGCTGGTGGGCCGACACAATCTGCCCTGCCTTCGACCCCCGAATCACGCCCGAGCGACACATCCTCGACAATGTCCTACCACTGATCGAACAACGCTGGAGCATCACGCCAACGATGATCGGGCTGTTCGGCACGAGCATGGGCGGCCAAGGTGCGTTGCGGCTAGCCTATAAACATCCCGACACATTCCCCGTTGTCGCCGGCATCTCGCCAGCGATCGACTATCAACTGCGTTTCAACGAAGGCGACGAGATGCTCCAGCAGATGTACCCCGATGCCGAAGCCGTTCGCCAAGACACTGCGACATTGCACATTCATCCGCTCAATTGGCCAAGGCACCAATTCTTTTGCTGTTGTCCAACCGACTATCGCTGGTGGGAAAGCGCCGATCGGCTACGAATGAAACTCTACTCGCTGGGAGTACCGCACGTCTGCGATCTGGAAACCGAGGGCGGCGGACACTGCTTCGATTATTACAACGCGATGGCCAAAACGACTGTTGAGTTTCTGGTCGAACGATTGGATCAAGAACGCCGCAGAATAAGTATGCCTTGAAGTATGCCGCGAATCTGCGCCGCAAACCAGATGCTTTTCACATCTGGCAAGTGTCCATCCAATAATTGACGGGCATTGCCGAATAGCGTGGGCCGATCTTCCGCAGTCATATGATTTGGCGGCCTGTTCGACTGGCCTATGATTTAGCAAACTCGCCACATTGTTCGGTTCCAAGGATCCCAGAATGGGTCTATTAGATTGGCTAAAAGCTCGCGGGAATGCATCTCGTTCGGAGCCATCGCGCCGGCGGCTTCGAGGCGTGGAATCGTTAGAAGATCGAACCAATCTCTCACTTCCGGCGGAAGTGCCGCAAGCCGATTTTTCGCTTGATGACACCGTTCAGGTGGATTTTTCGTTCACCGATTTTCGTGACGAAGACGATCAGGCTTTGGAAACAGCTCAGCAGGTCATGGATGGTTACAGGTCACTGCTTTATCAATACCAGCAAGACATCCCTGCACTGGCGGAGTTGGAGTCGCTGGAGCCTGATGAATTACTTCGTCAAGCACGCAGTGTGGTTGATGAGGCGATTTCTTCGATGGCTGACCTCGAATTTGGTCGGCTCGATTCGGAAGAGGGTAGCCAACATGCAGCACGAGCCACCGTCCGTGAAATGCAAATCACCTTGGATGAAATCACGTTGACCGTGGCCGAGCTTGTCGAGGTAGAATCCATTCGCGACATCCTCTTGGCGAAATCCGCCTAAGATTCAGTCGCCCTTTTCGGATTTCAACTTGTCTACGTCATCGCGCAGCCCTTTGAGTTCGCCCTGCAATTCATCTAGCTTCTTAACGACTTCATCCAGTTTCTTTTCCAAATCGCCCGAGGGTGCAATTTGGGGAACGCGAAACTGGCCATCCTTGGGCAGTCTCTTCATCCACCGCTCGATATCTTCTCGCATCTCGTTGGGCATCTTGTTGTTGCGCAGAAACTGTTGAAGCCACTTGTTCGATCCTAACTCACCGGCATCCTGCGCAAAAATCGCTTTCCTTTCCAACGCCTTCTGGACGATGGCTCGGACATCTTCCGGTAATGTGTCGAGCTGATTTTCGGTTACTTCCCACTTTTCGCCATCTCTTTCGACGACGATATTGGCCGGACCCTTGCCATCCTTTTTGATGAGAATATTCGTGCCATCAATGTTCATCTGTTTCTCAATCCGGCGATAGGCTTCACCGGGAAGAGCGAAACCGGGACGCGCGAATTGAAAACGAAGCGGCCCGTTTCCGTCGCGCCCCTTGAGTTCTGGGAATAGTTTGAGAAGGTTGTCACGGGCTGGAGAACGAATTTCAGCAGGGCGTTCGGCGGGCTTGATTTTGATTTGCTTTTGCTTACCAGATCGGATCAATTCGATGGTGACCTCTTCCGCTTCAGACTGAGCGATCGCCTCGACAAGGTCATTCAATTCACTCAACTTTTTATCGCCGTACTTCACCATCACATCATGCTGCTTGACCCCAGATGTGGCGGCCGGGCCATCTTCGACAAGGTGCTGGACGATTAACCCGTTTTCAATTCCTAGCTGGGCCTTGATTGCATCGTGGGCCGGGATCGCGTGCACTCCGATCCAGTACTGTTTCTCTTGCAAGTTCTCTTTCTGGGCTAGTGACACGATCGGTGCCATGAAGATTGCGAGTCCCACCGTAAACCTGGTTGTTTGTTGAAGAAAACGAGACATGCTAACACTCCTTTACTTGGTGATTTATTGAAAATGATTTTGGCTGATGGGAACAATTTCAAATTGATCCATCGGGATCACAACACGGCGGCCGCCTTCCAACTCTACGGGAATCAAACGTTGATCACGACGCACTTCGTGGCCCATGCGATTCAGTTCATTCACGAGATCTTGTGGCATAGCAAACAAATCGTCGGCCAGCCATTCGGGCTTCATTTGATCGATCTCGTAAAATGGGACGCTGAACCTGTCGTTTCCTTGGTCCGAGAGCAATTCAACGTTCCCCACCGGTCGACGGTCGATCGTGCCCGCTTCATCGGCCGACGACGAGGATCGCGCGACTTGCACATCGCCGGACGAGTCCGTTTCGACAATCAGGTTCTCCGGCTCGTTTGGCGGATGATTCGGCCAGCCGCGAAAATACACTCCAAGTCCAAACGCGATGACAAAGCTCGCGGCGACGGCCAAGAACATCGTGACGAAACCACCCCCACGAGACACTGGCTGCTTCGCGGTCGCAATCTCCTGAGATTCCTTCTTCAGACTCCGAAACTCCTGTCCCCAAGCCTGCGCCTCCAGAAAAGCCGTCGCACAACGACGCCAGCCGTCCGGTTCATCGTCCAGCGACGCCAGCAGTTCACGATATTCGCTGGGTGACAACTCGCCGTCAACGAGTCGGTCGAAACGTGTTTCGTCGTCGAGTGTGTGGTCATTCATGGCATTGTAATGTTGGGCGAGACTTCCGAAGTTTTCTTAAACTTCGGAAGTCTGATCGCGTTACACGTTTGCTTCTGTCAATTCCAATGCAGCGAGTTCCATTCGCAGCCGCTTACGCGCTCGGTGCAACCGCGTTTCTACGGCGCTGTGACTGACACCCAGATGGTCGGCAATCTGGTGATAGCTCCAATTCTCGGTGTATTTCAGCATCAGAATCTCCGCGTCTCCGTCGCGCAACTTCGTGAGTGCTTGGCGAACCAGTTTTCGCCGCTCATCCGCCAGGAGCCAGTTGAGCGGATCGGTCTCACGATCGTCTTGCTCAGTAGGTTGAAATCGGTTGGTATAGCGGCCAATCAGTTTCCGTCGACGTCCCATCGTTCGCCGGTAAAGCAACGCCTGGCGAATGGCCAGGCGATACAGCCACGGCGCGACTTTCGTTCGATCGGCCAGCGGCGACGCCTGGCGAACGGCCGCCAAGGCAACTTCCTGCATGACTTCGTCGACCGCCACCGAATCGCGCAGCCGAGCATAGACCACCGTTCTCAGCCAGCGGTCATGTTCGGCAAGTGCGGCTTGCCAATCGACTTTCGCCGTGTCCGGCCCAACTGATTTGTCTTGCGTCATGACTAGTGTTCTTAGTTTCCGCGTCGCCAGGTTTCTTGCAGAAGGTTATTCAAGAAACTTCCCAATGGCCACTACGAAACGTCACATCCCATTTGTTCGCAGCACTTTATGGACGTGATAGATTTGCGAAACTTCATCGACCGCTCACTGGACGACGCAAGTTGCCAGGCTCATAATATCCACTCAACTCTGAGATCCAGCACCATCAAATCGTGGCATGGTTCAAAAGGGGTCAGGCACCTTTGTGCAAAGCACCCTCCGGGCCGTACCGGCAAAGGTGCCTGACCCCTTCTTGAACCACAATTACGGAGCCCAACCCCATGCAACGTCCTTCATGCCACGTATTGACCCTATCAATTTGTGTGTTATTTGTGATGTCGACGAACGTCTATTCCGGGAGCAAAAAGAAAATGAAGATCACATCCTCGCCGTTCGGCAAGACTAGTGACGGCGAAAAAGTGACACTCTATACGTGCACGAATGCGAATGGGCTTGTTCTGAAAATGATCGACTATGGCGCGATTGTTGTTTCCGTCGATGTGCCCGACAAGAATGGCGAGTTGGCGAACGTCAATTTGGGGTTCGACAAACTCGATGGATATATTCAGCGTCACCCTTATTTCGGAGCCACGGTCGGACGCTTTTGCAATCGTATTGCTGGTGGCAAGTTTTCCGTGGGTGACGAAGAATACACGCTGGCAAAAAACAACGGACCGAATCATCTGCACGGCGGTCTGAAGGGGTTCGACAAACAAATGTGGAAGGTAAAAAAGTTGAAGCAAGATGGCGGTGTTGGCTTGAAGTTCAGCCGCACGAGTCCCGACGGAGAAGAAGGCTATCCGGGCAATCTGGATGTCAACGTCGTTTACACATTGACCAACGAGAACGAATTGAAGGTCGAGTTCACCGCCAAAACGGACAAGGCCACCGCAATCAATTTGACCAACCACAATTACTGGAACCTGGCCGGTGCCGGAGCTGGAACGATTCTCGACCACGAATTGGAAGTCATGTCCGACCACTACTTGGCAGTTGACGACACGTTGATTCCGACGGGGAAACTCGCGGACGTCAAAGGTACACCGCTCGATTTCACCAAGCCCCACAAAATTGGCGAGCGGATCAAGCAGATTAAGGCTGACCCCGTGGGGTACGATCATTGTTACGCACTGCGAAACCAAGACAGTAGCAAGTTGGCATTAGCCGCACGCGTCAAAGAGCCGACTAGTGGCCGCGTGATGGAAATTTACACGACGCAACCGGGAATCCAGTTGTACAGCGGCAATTTCCTCGACGGCAGCGAAGGCGGCAACGGCTACAAACAATACGAAGGATTTTGCCTGGAAACCCAACACTACCCCGACTCGCCGAATCAACCGGATTTTCCGTCGGTAATCTTAAAGCCTGGGGAGAAATTCGCCCAAACGACGGTACATAGATTCTCGGCGGAATAGCCATCTATCGGTGACGAACGAGATCGGCGACTTGCAAATGGCCCCAACCCTTCGCGACGGCGTCTCGGACGTCTCCTTTGAATAACATGCCGACGAATCGTGAGCCCGCCATCACGGGGAACATGCGCTGCGGGCTGGCCATCAACGTGTCGACGATGGACGCCACGCGCGACTCGGCGCGAAGTGCATAAAAGCTAGATGGGACAGTTTCGCGATGGGCCGCAACGGGCTCTCTTGCGAAATCGGGCTCTCTCGCAAATTCATCACTCCTCGGCAATCTGGCGTTCAATCGAGTTTGTGCGAGTTCCGCCGCTGCCGCGAAGTAGACAAACACCGCGATCAGGATCAGATTCCACGACCAAAAGACGCCCACCACGCCCAGCAGCAGCGCCATGAATTGGCCAACGCCAGTGGCAATTTCGGATGCCCGAAGGTAGGACATGTTCATCGCAAGGATTGAACGCAAGACGCGGCCGCCGTCCATCGGAAAAGCCGGCAGCATGTTGAAGACGACCAGCGCGACGTTGACCCACATCAAGTTGATGAAAAATGAGTTGCTGGAAAAGAAGTCGGGTTGTATCCATCCCAAGTTGGCAGCGACTCCGATTCCCGCCAGCAGCATGAACGCAATCGCCACATTGACGGCGGGTCCGGCAAGCGCCACTGCAAGTTCCTGGCTGGGTCGCGTTGGCATTCGCTCCAGTCGCGCAACGCCACCAATCGGATACAGCGTAATGTCGCGCGTTTCGATTCCGTAGCGTCGCGCCATCAACGCATGGCCGTATTCGTGCAAGACGACGCATGCGAAAATGGAAAGCACAAACAGCACGGATGCGGCAGCCACCGCAAGCCCACCACCCGATCCAATCGCCGAAAACGCGACCAGCGCCGGGATAATAAAAAATGTCCAATGAAGATAGACGCCGATGCCAAAGTATTCGCCAAGTTTCAAGGATGAAGTTGTATTCATAGGAGAATTCCTTAGACAAATCTTGTTCTCCAAAGATCCATGCACATGTTGCGCCAAAAACTGATCAACAAGCCCCCATGATGTTTCGCTTCAGTTGTGCCTTCATTGGCAACGAGTTGCGGCGAATT
>CAYFJO010000231.1:0-16358 GCA_964343305.1 uncultured Pirellulaceae bacterium
GCAGAGCAAGCTTTGCGTCATCAACAACGGCCAAGTCACCGTTCGTTTGCCGTTCTGGTTGCGATTGATTGCTGCCCGCCTTTGCCATGTGGTCAGTCTACCACAGTAATTATAGACAACCTCCTTTATGCACACCAAAACCTACAAGGCTAGGCAAGTGTCGCGAATACGATTTGACACGCAACGGATTTCGCTCTACCAATCACAAAGAACACTTTTCTATGATCAAGGCATTCACCCAGCGCCATCCGTTTGTACTGTGGCTCGGGCTGTCGCTTCTATTTGTGATCATCCAATATCTGGTGGGGCACTCCGGCCATCAAGTCGTGCCGAACGTCCTGCGTGCCACTGATGTTGTCTGGGGTGGGATCTTCTTCGGTTTGCATCGATTCGTTGCATCGCTACCGCTCCAGGATTACCAACGGATTATTGGCCTGGGAGTATTGGCCGGCGCGACTGCGATGAGCGTTTTGCTGGATCGCTACCTGCAATCACTTTCACGCAATCGACAGAAACCGTTTTTAATTTGGTTGTCGGTCACAATCGTTGTTGTGAATGTTGTGTTGGCATGGCTGACAACCTAAGCACCTGGTTCTCGGCAGAAGGGACCAGCCAACAGCACGTCGACGATGATATGCCCGGCGACCGCGAAACGACCCGGAGCGGGTGAGATTATATCTGGCGTTCCAGCGGCTGGTCCTGTGGTGATGATGTTTCCAAGGGCATCGTAGGCAACTTGCGTTCCGGAAATGTCGCCCTTTTTGTAAATCCGATACAGACTGTGCGCCCCAGGATGATAACAATTCTGACCCCATTCAAAATCCTCACGTTGCACAATGTAATCCGAGTCGTTGTAGTATCGGTCAAGGCCGTCCACGTGCGGTGGTGGTGTCGGAAAACTATTGAATTTTGATTTGAATTCCTCAATGGCATTTGTCGCTCCATCTTTCAAATCATTCCAAAGACCGGCCGCAAACCCAGCCACCCTCTCAAATTGATCGGTAGCTGCGTTTCGCACGACCTTCCACGTAACCGGCGGGGGATCGTGGTGCTCCGCGACTCGATCGATGATTCTCTGTGTTAAGCGTTGGTGGGTGCCTTCCGCGGCGTTGTAAGTCCAATCGGGAATATTGATTTGATGCGCGTAGTGCACCTTTTGTTTTGGCGTGAAGGATAAGATGGTTGCACCCGAGGTTGTGGGCTGCGGGGCATTGGTCGCAGTTTTTTCTGCGGATGCATTTGGCGAGACGTGTGCCTTGTGAACTTCGACACGATAGCGCTCAGTAATACCGCCATGACTCACCTCAACAGTGCGACCGTCAACTTGGTGATGTGATGACAAGGATGGTGGCGTGACAAAGCCGCGTCGGAAATATCCTGATCCATCGGTTTCGGTCGTCCACTTTTTGATCTCAGTGTCGTTGTCTCCAATAAATTTGATGATGATTTGGGATTCGCCCGTGCCGTGCTCGATAGCGACAATAAACTCGTGACCTTCGCGGACTTTGTTAGTTGGCACGTCGATGGTCAAACCGCGCAGGATTTCAATCTTGAACTCCGTTGTGAGTCCAGCGTGGGTGATACGCACCACGAACGCGTCAATGTCGGCGGCGTTTTTGATCAAATGAAATGGCAGTCGTAGGTTTTGATGAAAGTCACCAGCTTCGTTGGTCTCTTTGAACCCAAAATCATGCCGCAAGTTTCCGTCGTGCCAAACTTGGACAACGACTTGCGAGAAGCCCGTTCCGCCCGTCAACCGGATAGGCAAATCGTCAGCGCCCTCTCGAAATGTTTTGCCTTCGATGTTGAGCGAGTAGGCAGCCTGTTGGATGGTAGTGTCTTTCCAGTTGCCAACGATTGGCACGTCACCAAAGGCGCCGTATGCAATCGCGGTATCAACTGTTGGGCCGTTCCAACGGCCATTCCCGCTTGTATCGAGGAAGAAAGTTGCTCGGTTCGATCGGTAAACGCCAATGTTGGTTGTCCCATCGCCGTCCCAGTCGCCTGCAATGGGAAGGTCTGATGCAGCGCCAAACACTGCCAGAGTATCGACCGCGTAGCCATCCCATTTGCGATTGCCATTGGCATCGAGATAAAAACGGCCACGTCGGAATACACCGATGTCATCGAAACCGTCATGGTTCCAGTCTCCGATGACTGGTTTGTCATTGGTCGCGCCAAACAATGCAACAACATCGACGCTAGGGCCGTCCCAGCGGTAGTTGCCGTTGTAGTCGAGCAGGAACGCACCGATCTGTGGTCGAAAGACGCCGATGTTGTCCTTGCCATCGCCGTCCCAGTCGCCGATGGCAGGCAGATCGGTTTTTGCACCAAACGGAATTCGAGCGTCGTTACTGTCGAACCGGTCATCACCGTTCAAATCGGGCAGGAAAACCCCATCAAAAACACGACCAAGGTTTTCGAATCCATCGCCATCCCAATCGCCGATCACTGGCAATGCATCGGCGGCACCATATTGGAGTTTTTGATCAACTTCGGCAACGAATTTTGTGTCGTTGGTGTTGTCGAGGAACATTGTTTCGTCTCTGGCCGTGCCAAGATGATCGGCAAGTATGGGATCAGGGCCAGCCAGCAACTCGCGCTTTTCAAGGTTTTCAATACGTGGTTTGTACTTCTTCTTTGATCGTGAGTCTTGGGGCATTGAGAATCTCCGTTCGTCGCATGCTGTGGAAGTGAATTTGGTTACATGAAGCTTCAATCCCACGGATCACAAAGCCACGGGATCGCTTCAGACGGTTGTCAATTAGGGACTGATGATCCTTCCTGGATCGGGTTTTAGATACAAGCTCATCAAGTGATGAACTACGCGCTAGATATTTGGTACTGGGAACCAGCGGCTGTTATCTAACGCTATTTTTTAAAATCGAGTCTTAGAACTGTTGTGCAGGTGGAACACCATTCGCCGTGCAATTTGCTCGATGTGTGGCCGCAGTTTTTGCTCGTGGTTCCCATGTCTTCGTCCGTATCAATTCCACCTCGTTCTTCTTCCTATATATCGATCGGCTTCGATTTGAACAACGATTTGGTAAGAATTCTTGGGCGGGTGTCATTTCGCCTAGAGCGGCAGCCCCAGCCACTGCATCCCAGCGAAGTTTTGCACCAGAAGCGTCTTCGAGTTCCAGCGTGATCTTGCCGTAGTCGATTTTGTGCTTCTTGCCTGCCCAGATGAACTGCCACTTGGCACCCTTGGGATGCGGAATGAAGGTGACGCCGATTAACGGTGCCAGATCGGCTCGTAGCGTGATATCAACGGCTCCCGTATCAATGAGCACATCGTCAATTGTGGTGTGACTGGTGTCCGGATGCTTTGGCCCGGTGGCCGGGTTGGTGGGTGAAGGCTCTCGCGACACGGACGGTATTCGCACGCGAAAGGTAAGACTCACTCAAACCTCAATCTCGACGCTGCCGGCTGGCGCATCCACGTCATCAGCGGGAATCCACTTCAAGTGGACGGTGCCCAGCGACTCGCCCGCGTCTTCAACGCATTGTTGTAAGGTGTCCGTCGTGGGACAACTGGCCACAATGCGTGTCCCGTCCTGGCTGATCGCCAACCACCGACCGCGATGTTGTTGGATGACGTCCGGCGTCAACAACTGGTCGCAGTTGCTTTGATATTCGGTTTTGGTGTTCACCGTAATTTCATCACTGGCCATGAGCGTACGCTTTTGAGAAAAGGGGTGAGGGGATTCGTTACGGTTGGCAAACAAGAACAACGTTTCGCCCTCTATTATCGCCGAAGAATCAAAAAAGACCACCGCTTTTCAAACGGTGGTTTTAGGGTTTAGTCGCACTCTGAAAGTGGTTTCGACTGCCAATACAGATCTCGCTCAACGGACAGACCGAGCGGGCCGCGGATTTCTTTGATCTCGTCGAACGAGAAGTAACCGAGTTCGCGTTCAAAGCCATCGACCAGGCCAAAACATAAGCGTTGTTCTGGATCAAGCTCGGTGACGTACCATGTCCAACTGGAATCGGGTGTGAACCATTTTACGTGGACGATAGGATCTTTCTGCTTTTCCGTGCCGTAGAGCGGGGGAATGGATGCGGCGATCTCGGCTGGCATCAAGTCATGGGCATCTTCAAGTGTCATGATGATGCGCCCTCAAAATGGAATGTCGCCGCCCTCACCGTTTGGATGGTCGGCAACGTCAGTCGGTAGTGGGGCACGACGACAATAGTCTCGAACTTTTTCGAGTGCCATGATTAAGACTTCCAAGTCAATGACGCGAAATGATTTCGCATCTTGCCAGTTGCCTTGCTCGTCGAGATATCGGCGCGGTTCGATCGTAATCGATCGAAAGTGGCGACCATCTTCCGTCGTGTTACGCCAAACGCTGATTCCGTAGCCCTGTGGCATTGGCCCAACCTTGAATTCCGGACCGGCGTTTGCGTCACGGGGTGCGGTCACGGCTGTCGACTTTACTTCACCTGGCTTGTCATCCTTCTTCGCGGACGTCGGTTTTTCTTCTGTGGCTTTTGCCATTTCAGTCGTCTCCTGTATTCAGTTGAGGGAAAGAACGATTTCAACGTGAACGGTAGCACGACCAATTGAGAAACTACAAACAACCTCGAAGCCATTACGCTTTGGCGCAAACGCACGGTACTATGGCGTCATGGGCCGAGAACGTACCAAGGAAGAACTGTTGCCAAAACGCGAAACGTATCGGTGTGATCGGCACGAGTTTGGATATGAAATAACGTGGGTGTTTGATGACGCCGATCGAGACATCTGCTTTTGCGGAAAGAGGATGAAACGAGTAGATCACGAGTGACGCAAAAAACCCGTCGAAACGCTTTTGGTTCGGCGGGTGTAAATTCAATTTGATTTGACTACTGGTGCCAACGGCTCCAATCCAGCGGCTTCACGTGCCCTTTGACATTGCTCATCGCCGGCTTGCATGGCTACGCAATCATTGGGGCGCGTTGGATAAATTGAGCAACGGCATTCCGAGTTGAGGAACGGGCATGGTCGATTTGTACCGCACGCGATGACAACGGCCTTGCCAATTTCTTCATGCAAGATCTCAAGTACTTGCGCGGGGCTCTTGCCAGCGTAATGTGGATCAGCCTCGGCAAGTTTCGGCTCACGAAGCATGTCAATAATGTCAGTCTCGACGATTAAATGACCTTGGCAGCAGGCACCGCAACAATCGCATTCGTAACGGGTGTTCGAGGTCTCGTCATTCATGAACATTCTCCTCGGTCGCGAACAACGGTTGTTGTGACCGTGGTTCGGTCGCATTGCTTTCGGATGGCAGGTCGTGGCGCGAGATGCGGTTAATTTGCCAATCGTCGGTGGCCGGATCGGCCGGCATGCTGGTTATACGCATCGTAGGCTGATACGAGTTGGCAGTTTGTACGTTTTGATTGCGCCATTGCACGTGTTCGGCCAGTTCATCGACGGCCGCGGTGAGGCAGGCGACGTGGTCGATGAGACGTTCCATTGACGCGTGCAACGATTGCAGTTGCTCGCTCATTGATGGAGTCTTCTTCGCCATGATGCGACACTCCTCGGTTTGTGGTTGGTGAAAATGAACAACACTTTCACCGTGCCTCAAAGCCGCCGGCTATACCAATCGCAGGCAGCCGGCTTATTGAGACTGAAGGGTCAAAATGACCAAAAACGGCAGGTCTCAAGAGTCGACTCAAGCTGAAATCATCGATTCTGGGGCAAATATGGGAACCGTTTTTTGTGCCGTGCCGGCCAGTCTCAATAAGATTGGCGCTAGTTGATCAATTGCACGATTGCTACCAAGGCTGCCAATAGGGCAACCATCAAAGTGACCATCCACTGGATGAGTGAGATTTTCAGATCCCGTAAATCCAGCTTTGTCGCCAAAGCTGAGACATCAACTTCTTCCAATGCCTCGGTAATACCGACAGCCTGCTCTTCGCTAAAGCCATGTTGTTGGAGTTTGGTGATGACGCGATGTGTGTTGGCGATAGGCAATGACATGCACTGAGCGTGCCACGAAACCCCTAAGAACGCAACTGCCCAAAAGACTATCGCAAGTGGCTAGGGCGCGTTTGTATGTCGTCGACGAGGTTTGTGATTGTCGCGGCGGCTGGCCAGCAGCAACTGGACAATACCAAGACCGATAATCGCCAGCGTCAGATAGAAGAGAAAGAGGTTGGCAGCATTCATTGGATGCTACGCCTGCCCGAATGGGTGTGGCTCGTGTTCGGGACTTGGCAAACCAGCTCGTTCTTCCAACGGCATGATACGGCGATGCAAGGTGTTGTCGGCATCTTTCAATAATGAGACTTCATCGGTGTTTGCCCCTTTGAGCTGCTCGGTGATGTTTTCAACGGCCGTGTCGAAATGATCGAGAGTTTCTTGATGTTTAGTATCGATGTAGGTCGTGAGTTCGGACTTGAGCGTCTGCAATCCACGTTTGACGGCGTACACATCAGCCTTGGTGGCTGGTTCGTTGGCATCGGCGGGTAACTCCTCGTGCGAAATCTCGTCTGTCATACCTTCACGATGCCAGACGATACACAAGAGAGCAAGACTGATTGTGGGCCGTGAATTGCTTTGACGTCTCGTGTTGCCACGCGGCATGGTGAACGTGCGTTTGTTCTCTTTTCATGTCTGCCCACTGAAGAAAGGTAGGTGTCACATGAGTGACAACGGTACCGTGCATGTCGATTTTCAAACCGTGAAAGCTAGGGTGTCGATTCCCGATGCCTTGCGTGAACTCGATCTCCTCGATCAGTTCACTGTCCGTGAGCATAGTGTGTCTGGCGTATGCCCAGTTCCAACGCACGAACACAATCCTGTTCGTCCCAACCCACAACAATTCAAAGCCGACGACAAAAAGGGAACGTGGCTTTGGAAATGTTTTTCTCCGGAATGTGGTCTGGGCGGCGATGTGATTGAGTTGGTTAAGCAGGTCACTGGCTTAAGCAACCAGCATGTTCGTTTGTGGTTTTGGGATCGCTTTAGTTCACGACTGTCGAGCGATGGAAACGACAAACCAAAGAAGAAGGCCAAGCAGAAGAAAGCGGATACAAAAAAAGCCGGTGAGCGTCGTTTGGGGCATAGAGATGACGACTCACCGACCTCTGTTAAAGCAACCGATAGTGTATCCGATGAACCTGCTGTGTTGAAGCCCCTTCGTTGGCAATATCAACTTGATGTCGAGAGTCCGTATTTGCTCGAAGATCGCAAACTCAAGCCCGAGACCGTTGAGCGATTCGGAATTGGTTTGTGTACTCGGGAGAAAACGTATTTGACTGGCTACATCGCCATTCCTATTTTTGTGCCTGGCCAAGCCGACGATGAAAACGCCGTTTCGTACGTCGGTCGATTTGCGGGCGAGAAAGAGGAATGGACAGAAGATGAGCCACGGTACAAGTTTTGGAGCGAGTTTCCGCGCAACGCAGTCATCTACAATTTGCGTGACGCGATACGAGACAGTGCCGAGCAGTTGCCGCTGGTCATCGTGGAAGGGCCATTCAAATGTTTTTGGCTGTACCAAAAACTTGGTTTGGTGAACGTCGTCGCCACGTTTGGTGCATCCCTGTCTGACGAGCAGGCAACCTTGCTTGCCGAAACGGGTCGGCCATTGGCATTGATGTGGGACGGCAATGCTCGGCAAGCAACTCGCCTGGCGGCTGCCAAACTGATTCGCCAGTCATTTGTCCGAGTTGTCCAAGTTGACGATGGCGTAGAGCCTGATCAATTAAAGAAGAAACAACTTCGACAACTTCTATCGTTTATGCTGTGAACAGCAACACCGGACTTGTTCCGGTGTTTTTTAATCTGGTTTTGTCTGGCGGAGATTGTCGACTCGGTTGATCAATTGGCGAACTGGATCGTCAAGCTCGAAGTCTATTTGCGAATAGAATTGGTCTGCCAACTCGTCAACTGCCTCGTCGTAAGCTTCGAGTAACTTACGAGGAATGGTAACCGTGTTTGCGTTTGATTTGGTTGCCTGCATAGAAAACGGTTAGTAAGTTAACGAGTGAATCGTATCACGAACCGAGCGGTTGGTCAAAACATTTTGCGCTATGTTGAGCGCCATATTGCCCCTGTGTCGTGCGAGCGATCCCGCCGCTCGCGAAGCGGTGTTGGAGTCTTTTGGTCGTAATCAGCACGGGATCGCCACCGCGCGGAGAACAACCCGGCTCGATCGACATTGACCGCTTTAGCAATCGAGCCCGCAGACATTCCCCTCCAAGATGTCTTCCGTTTAACGAACGCAAGGCAATCCAGAAACCTCTGCCTACGGCAACTGGACAGCACGACACGTTGTTAGCATGGAGCATGCCATTCGAAATGGACAGACGGGTGGGGCCGCGCATTTACTGACGTTGCCATTGTGTTGCCAAGACGAAATACTTGGATGTCACCTACATGCGAGGCATTCATGAACCAAGACACATCCAACACGCCGATTTACATTGCTCCTTGCATTGACGATGACGAAATGCACGCCCGAGTATTTCCGATCATACCAAAGCTTTGGAGAGAACCGGAGAGTTTCACTACTGAATCAGTCGGCACGATTTGCTGGCATATTGAGCGATGCGCTATTTGCCAGGACGAGTTGAACAGAGTTGGCGATGAAGAACCTGCGAATTGGCAACTTGATTGATACTACGAGACAAAATCGCTCCAAGTGTCCCACTCGTCGTCCGAGATTTCGATTGGTGTTTTCTTGGAAGGTCGATCAGTCGTTGGTTTCGCGGGTGTTTTTGGCGTCATGGTTGATCCTTTCGCAGTTGGTTTCTTTGATGTCGTTGTATCAACCTGGGCTGATGCTTCGATAACGCTGCGTGGTTGCGCAAATTCTTGACGGCATCGCCCGATGATTTCATCGGTCAAATTGTCATTCGTTTTGGTTGGTGGGGGATAAGTATCAAGGTTGAATGCTGAATGCGCGCCGCCGATTCGGACAATGGCCTGGCCGCGTTCTAGGGACAAAATCTCTTTACTGGTAAAGTGGCCGAACTCATCGGACAAGCATTGCGCATCGGTGGTGCCGAGACGAAACGTTAGCATCGTGCCGACGTTGCCGATGATGGCGGCTCGAACGGCACTGGACAGTTGGGCGACGTACTGATTGGCCACAGTCAATATCAAACGATACTTTCGAGCTTCCGATAAAATCTTTTCGAAGCTGAAACTTGAGCTTACGAAGTTTTGGAATTCATCGACATACAAATGAAACGGTCGACGTTTTTCATAGGGAAGTGCTGCACGTCGAAATGTGGCAGAGATGAGCTTCGACATGAGGAACGTGCCAAAGATTGATGATCCTTCTTCAGTTAATGTGCCACTGCACAGATTGGCGAGAAAAATCTGGCGGCCGTTCATCACGCTGTCGAAGTTGATGGTCTTCTTTCGCTGGCAAATGACATTGCGGATTCGGCTGTTCAACAACAAGGGCGAGAGGCGATTCAGAATCGGAGCCGTGGCGTCGCGTGGTAGTTTTGGGAATTCGTCGTTCCAAAACGAGAGTAATTCCGGCTGCGTTAGTTTGACCAGCGCTTTCTTTCGAAAGGCAGCATCGTTTAGGAGTCGAGGCACATCGGCGATCGTGACGTTTTTGAACCGTAGCAACGTCGCGAGGGCATTGCGAAAGATGTGTTCGAACCGACTGCCCCACGGGTTGGCGGAGAACTTTTGCAGGGTGCTGATGGTCTCGCCGACGAGTCGGTCACGTTCGTCGTGATCGCGCCACGCCAAGATGTTGAATCCGGGCGGCCAGTCGGTGTCGGTTGGATTGAAATAAATGACGTCTTTGGCTCGCTCCGGCGGGATTCGCGCGAGCACGTCGGCGACCAGATCGCCGTGCGGGTCGATGACTCCAACCCCATGTCCTGCTTCGATGTCCTGCATGATCATGTTCAGCAACAATGTTGACTTGCCGGTGCCGGTTTGGCCGGCAATATAGGTGTGTCGATCGCGCATCTCACCGGGTATGCGGGCAGTTGTTCGCTGGCCGCGGTGTGTGTTGTCGCCAAGTACGATACTGCCAGGGCTGGCTGGTGCCTCGACTGCGGGCCGTGTTCGCGTCGACACCTGTCGCAATCGCTCGCTGTTGACACTTGGAGCCGGTAGATGGACGAGCCCGGCCAACTCGGTGGTGTTCAGTAACATGCCTGGCCGGAACGTGCAGTGAGCCATCAGCGACCAGGACAGGTCGCCGTAGCTTTCGTCGTTGTGCCAATCGAACGCTTGCGGCGGAGCAGCGAATTGTTGCGCCCAACCGCATAGGCTGTTGTAGTCCTGCTGCCGCCGGGCCGCCAGCCGCACTGCAACCGCGAAGAGGGGACTGCCAAATTTGTCGGCCAGCACTCGCTCAGTCACATCGCTGAACAGCATCTTGCCGGGCTTGAACGGATGTTGCGCCGCTTGGCGAACATTGTCTGACCAGGCTTGCGTGGCTGGCTGCATCAGCACTTGGATGATGGCCCAGTCGTCCGGGCCAAGCTGATCCATCATGGCTACGGCCACACCCAGCGGGTCAGGATCGAGTCGTTGGAAACACGTCAACGGCTGAGAGTAGGGGTGACCAAGATGGCAACTTGAACCGTAGCCTTCCTCGGCGAGCAGGCTGAAGCCCGGCAAAAGATCAGTCGCAAAGTCAAGGTCGTCGTGCGTGATGACGGCGGAGTTGGGATGATGGGCGAGCAGTTGGTTGGCGATACCCGCCGCATCACGACGGTGGGCAACGAATTGCATTGAAATCGTTGGGTCTCGCCAACTGTCGGGCCGACGTCCGTCTCGGCGCGCGGCGAGGATCTCACGGCCGTCGTCCAGGTCGTCGTACGCAGATTGGGCTCCGAGTCCAATCACCTCGAACGACACGGGCCACGTCAGACGACCGAACGACAATAACAATTGCTCGGCTTGGCGGATTGTCGGCTCGTCATCTGGGAATTGCTCGATGGTGATGGGTACGAGGTCGTTCACGATCGTTGGGTCGACGCTGCCCGGCACCATCGGCAACACCAATGGTTGTTTCGGGTCGTGGACGACGGGAGCGCGACCGCCGAATAAACCACCGGCGTGCCATGGCCCAATCCACTCGTTGACGATGCAGTCCCAAACCGTCACCGACGTGGGGTCGTATGCTTCCCACGGTGGTTCAAGATCACAGGGTCGCTCTTGCAGCGGCCAGACTCCCGAACCTCGCCACAGTTCGGCGGTAGCGGTGCCTTCGTGTTGGGCAAACTCATTCGCTGGACGATTCACGGCAATCTCCTTTACCGCACGATGATGGTGCAATCGCACTGCGGGCACTCGGTGTGTCCGACGACTGAGCCATCAATCGGGCTGCGGACGTTGAGGATGTGGCGGTCGCGATGATCGTTGTAGCTTCCCGATGACCATCGCCCGATTGCGGAGAATGTGAAGCCGCAGCCGGGACACGTCAGCGTCGAGACCACGCACGCGGTCAACGCATCGGCCATGTACCAACTCCACCGATAGCCAAACGGCAGGAACCAGATGGCGGTCAGCACGCCCAACCCGACGTAAATGACCACGAAGAAGATACGGCGGGTGGTTTGAAGCGATAGACCGCTTGAGCGTTTCGACGCCGGTCGAGATCGTTTCATTGGCGTTGGATCACTGATGAACGGCAGCACTTCATCCGGTTGGCCGCACACTGGCACGGTAAACTGGCCGTGGCAGTGAGGGCAGGCGACGAGCCCAGATAATCCTCGGCAGTCAAGATCTACGCCACAGTGCGGACACGGCGTTAGATGGTTCGACGTTGGCGTGGTCGGCTGTTGAACGGGCGGCGGTTCGGGCGTCACGTGTGGGAACGTCGGAATGTAATCGGTTGGTTGGTGTGCCACGATCAGTAGACTCCTTGGTCAAGAAACGAAAAAACCGCAGTGGTCGTGACACGAATGTCAAAACCACTGCGGCCTATTGAGTAATGGGAAGCGGGTTCCCAACTAAATCAATCTGTGTGACGGAAGAATATTACTGTCGCGTATCGGTAAGTCAATAACCGATGGGAAAGTAAATTGGAATGAGGAAGGAAGAGGATGGAATGAGAATGAAGGAGAAGGAAATTGGAAGATGGAATTGAATCGTTGAACGGAACGACCTTTGCCCGACGCGAGCAAGCGAGCGTTGGGCCACGTGGCCGTGAGGGGGGAGCGACGGCTGGCGTAGCCAGACGGAGCGGATCGCCGGAATGTGCCTTTGCGGATTCCCGGCAAGTGTTCAACCGGCTACGACTTACGAGGATTCAGCGGTTGCCAGCGAGTGGCAAGTCGTTGGCAACAGCCAGTGTTGCCGAGATGAGGCTTGAAAGACGCGGACAACAAGCGACAATTGATTAATTCGATGCCGCAAACCTTCTATTCCTCGAGGTGGAAACGATGATTGAGCGACTACTTCAACCCACGGCAAGCATTCTTTTTCTCTGCTATTTCCTCATCAACATTGGCAAAGGCGGTGATGACCTAATCACCACCATTTTGCGACAAAGCGACAAGGGCAATGCCGTTCCTCTTTGGACAAAACCTTCTCCCCGCGAACTAGTCGACCTTTCGCAGCAGATTAAAGGAGTTTCACCGAGCGTTTTCATTATCGGTCACCCCGATGGCGGATACGGAACTGGATTTGTCATCTCCAGTAAGCACCGGCTCATTGCAACAAATGCGCACGTCGCGGACATTGCATTTTCATCCGAGTCACTTATCGTAATTGGTAACGGCACTTCGAAGCCATTTGAGGTAGTTGAGACATGGTACCATCCTGGTGTCCTGCGCAAGTCCAATATCGGTGCAGTTGTTCGATCGACGAACCCAGCCGCCGGTGACGTAATCGGACGGTGTCCCGATGTCGCTGTAGTTAAGGTCGATGGAGTTGAACCGTTGCCCCACGAACTGGCGATAGCGACCACTGCAGAGTTGAAAGAAATCTTCGCCAAGCCGATAGGGATGCTTGGTTTTCCAGGGCACGATACCGTTAGTTGGCCAAGTATCGGTAGAAAGACACAAGCAACATACCGCCAAGGTGTCGTTGCCCGTTTGTCCGATTTTCAAAATAACGGAAGCGGCCGTCAAGAAGATTTGCAATTTGTACAACATACCATGGCGAATTGGTTTGGTTACAGCGGTGCTCCAATCATCCTCCCCAACGGTCATGTCATCGCGATCAATAATTCTGTAGAAACCATTAGCCAAGGTGGTGTAACAACCTCGTTTTCTTATGGCGTGCGGATCGATTGCCTTTGGGAATTGATCGCGCATTGCGAGCTAGATGACAAGATTGATGTCCCCATGAGTGAGTCTCAACTCAAGCTTGCCAGGTTTAGGAAAAAGGATCCACGGCTCGCTGACATCGTAACTGCAAATGACCTAGTTTTGCGTGCGGCGATTGCCCGTTGCAATAAGGATCATGGCAGCGCGAAGAAGCTAATTGACAAGGCTATCGAGATCGCACCTGATTTTGCCAAGGCTTATCAAGAAAAGTCCTTAATCGACGATGAAACTGAGTTGGCGACCCAAAGTATTGAAACAGCACTAAAACTGGATCCTACTGACATTTCAATTCAAACAAGCGTGCTCGCTCAATTGGTTAGGAATTCTTACGTGAGGCTAGGTCGTGCGGTTCGACATCGAGACATTCAACACGCTTGCGAAAGGCTACTTGAAATCGAAGAGCTATCGGATATTGAACGGTCAGAAATTCTCCGTGTATATGGCTGCTCGTTTGCTGATGCTGAATCGCAACTCAAGTATTTAATGCGTGCGGTGGAATTGTGGCGGTGGAACGCCGGTGCTTGTGCCACCATTTCCTCAGTTGCAACCAGAATGGGCGACCGCGACCTTGCCCGCGAGTACCAAGAGAAACGCGACAAAGGCGTGCGTTACTTTACGTCTTGTGCAAGCGCGTGGCGACTTGCGACATCCATCAAAGATTCTGAGCGCGATGGAAACCAGGCGCTCAAATATGCTGTTGAAGCGTGCGAGTTGTCTGAGTATCAGGATAGTGACAGCCTAGACACTCTTGCGGCAGCATACGCCGAAGTCGGTGACTTCACAAGTGCGGTAAAATGGCAAGAGAAGGCGTATGATATTGCACCCCTCAAGAAAAAGTCTGAATTTGGTGCAAGGTTGCGAATGTATCGAAACGGGAAACCGTATAGGCAGGGGTTCTAGCTTCGTATCAAAACAAAACTTGATGCCTAGCTACATCATCGGCGGAAAAAGCGTGTGGCGAGGCATCAATGCCAATTGATCTGCGACGAAATTATAAACAGGCCTTTTGTTGGCCGCATCGCCGACTTCATTCGCAATGGTGGCGAAGGCCGGTAGCCACGGGCGAGCAAAACGTACTTGCCACCATAGTTCGGCCGCGAGTGGTTGATCGTCCTGTTCGTAATTCTTCAGGACGTCACCGGACGTAAAGAAGATTCGATTCTTCGTTGCATCGGGCAGATTCAATGATTGCGTAAACAGCGTTGCCAACCGATCGGTATCGGATGTGCCCTTGCGACGGCGCGACACAACCAGCAACCGGTAGTGCGGCTTCGGATCGTTGGCACCGTGCCGTCGATAGAGGTCGCAGAGGTAGTCGCGGCCGTCCGACTGAAACCACGCGTCGTATTGTTCGAGCTTTCGCCGAAACACTTTGGGCGATTCTGTGCCGCGGTCGAACTCGACGAAGTGTTGCAACAGATGCCTCTGGCCGTTGCGCTCGATCGCCAGTAGAAATCCAAGATCGGGCTCTAACGCTTGGCGATCGCCGTACGCGGAATACAGCAACTGCTTTCCTTTGACATGGTATCGTCGCTCGAAGAATCGAATCGATAAATCCGGCCGAACTTTCGCCGTGAGGCTGATCGCTAATTGAATGTCTGTCAGCAAGAGTTCGTGCATGAGATTTTGCGGCGTGCGAGCATCCTCACGAGCGTGCGGCAGATCAAAGCCAAACGTTTCGTTCATCAGCCTCGTGCCCTTGCGTGTGATGATGTAGCAATAGGGAAACGTGGCTGAGTAGTGGGATTCGACTCGCTTCAACAGATCCAGTGTGCGCATGGCCTTCAATTGATAGTTGGCTGTGCGAGGGGATTTGAACACGTCTGGGAAACGGCGCATCAATTGATCTCTGGTGACGTACCGCGAGAGATACGTGAACACGAGCAACGCTGGGTAATGGTCTTGCACGGTATGCCGTGTCAGCCTGGATGCTCGCCGGCGTTCAGCCGGGGGCTGACCGATCTCAGCATCGATGTCCCACAACGATCGAGCCGGTGCGACGGTCGCTCGGCCATCCGCCGGGGGAGTGGTTGGATTTCCCTTCCTAGTTGTTTGCTTGCTGTTCATGGCTGTGTTGCTGTGGGTTGTTTATGGGTGGCTGTTGATTGATAGCTGTTCAGAGTTGTTCACGTCGCCGCTTCGCACGGCGACCCAGACTTTGCGACGGAGCGTATGTGAGTAAGGAAAGGCTGGGTCGGCGTGCGTATGCACGGGCGACGTGTAGTTGGTTCGCTTTGTGTAGCGGTTGGTGCTGTTCCCATCTCGTTCGGGCCGTTGCCAGCGTGTGGTAACGGGAAGGGTTGGACGCTGGCAACCATCGAACGGCGTCATTTTATGATAGCGCATGATGGCTGTTTCCTTGACTTGATCGCGGGTGAGCGAATAATGGGAGACGTCACACAGGTGGTTTGACTGAAGTACAGTCAAACGAAAACGGCCGTTGCGGCATTCAGCGCTTTGTTGAATGCGGCAGCGGCTTTTTTTGTTGCTATGGAGAAAGACACTGCCACGGAATGGCAATCTCATCAGAAGTAGGAGAGTGCCATGATTGAGACCGCCACAACTGAACTCGCCATCCGGCTGTTGAAAGCAGGCGAAGTGGCGGCGCAGTTGCAGATAAGTCGACGAACGGTTTACAACCTCATCACGCGTGGCGAGTTGGCTGCGTGCCGAGTTGCTGGGGCTATTCGGATTCATCCGGCTGACCTTGTTGATTATGTGACTCGTCTTCGGCAGGCAAGCCGACTGCCTGACGGGCAGCCTGTTGCAGGTGGTTGAGATGCGAGGCGATATGGCTGTAATGCAATGTTGTCGAAACATCGCGATCGCCGCGCAGGTCTTTGACTGTTTCCAGCGGCACGCCGTTAAGCAGCGCTTGGGTCGTCCAGAAATGGCGACAGGCGTAGGCAATGACGTGTTTTCCCAAGCCAGCTTTTTCACGGGCTTTGCGGACTTGTTGGCCGAAGTAGCGAAAGTGCCACGGACAACCACGAACGGTTGTAAACACGAAGTCGTTGTTATCCGATGGCGTGCTGAGGCGTCGTTGCAGCACCTCAACAACGTTGGGGACTTGGCCAATACCGTCACTTTGTCCGGTGTGA
>CAYFJO010000232.1:0-14396 GCA_964343305.1 uncultured Pirellulaceae bacterium
GTTTGCCAATGGCTATATTCTCGTTGTTCGCAAATTCGATCGGGTCGCAACAAGACAATGCGGGAGCGTACCGTTGCGGAGCGGTGTTGAATTTGTCCCTTTCGCCCGGTCCAGCAAACAAATACGTTCGCCCACGATAGATGGTGCTCGCGCCGGCGTCGCCTTTGATCCACGCGCGCCGCGGGTCGCGAGCGTGGAGCAACGAAACTGGGCAATAACCGTCCAACCCAAGCAAACCGGTATCTTTGATCACCTCGTCGGAATTTGAATCGTCTTGACTAGACGAAAATGGTGGTTGGCCTTGCTCGGCAAACAAAGGCGTGCATACAAGAACCAACACCGTGAATCCGTAGATTTGTTTCATTGCACTTGACCTTCTCAAGGGGTTAGCCAATTCGCCAGCCTGTGCCTTCCTTGCGGTCTTCCAACGTTACGCCGGCCGCCGTGAGGTCGTCGCGGATTTTATCGGCGGTCGCAAAGTCCTTGTTTTCGCGAGCCGTCGTGCGGAGTTCGATCAACAATTGCATCACGTTGTCCATCGCATCAGCCTCACCGTCACCTGTTTTGGCGACTGGTTTTAGGAACAGGCCGAGAATGGCACTTAGTTCGCGAAGCGTTTCGGTCGCTCGCAAAAACGCCGCAAGATCCTTCTCGTCACGTTTCTCGGCGTCTTCGAGGTTCTTTTGGTCCGCGAATTTATTCAATTCGCTGAGCAATTGGAACAGTTCACTGACCGCTGCTCCGGAGTTGAAATCGTCGTCCATTTTTGCCAGGAAACCGTCGCGATACTTGTTCGCATCGGCAAGCAACGGATTGTCTTTGGCGTCGATGGTGCCTTCCGATCGACCGGGGATCACTCGCGTGCTGTAAAACGAATGGCCGGCGATGCGTTCGAATCGTTCGAAAAAGACGTAGAACTTTGCCAGTGCGGTGGCCGCGTCTTCGAGCGCTTCGTCGTTGAAGACGATCGTGCTGCGATAGTGCGTTCGCAACAGGAAGAATCGAATTCGTTCGCCGCCTTGGCCTTCGAGCAAATCTCGCAATCCGCCGGCTCCCGCGGAACGGCTCATTTTTCCAGACGTTGCTTCGGCCGACGCTTCCGTCTGGTCGCCGTCTTGACGGTCCGCCCGACCGCCGAGCTTTCCGGCTTCACCGCGACGTAACAGTCCGTTGTGCATCCAATATTTGGCCATTGGTTTGCTGTGGCAGCATTCGCTTTGTGCGATTTCGTTTTCGTGATGTGGGAAGACGAGGTCGAGCCCGCCGCCGTGGATGTCGAACGTCTCGCCCAAAATGCGGCGACTCATCGCCGAACACTCGATGTGCCAGCCGGGCCGGCCCGCGCCCCAAGGACTTTCCCAAGAAGGTTCGTCCGGCTTGGCCGATTTCCAAAGTGCAAAGTCGGCGGGTGAACGCTTCTTTGCGGCCGCTCCGCCACCTTCGCCTTGTTGATCGTCAGGCCGGCGGTTACTTAGTTTGCCGTACTCCGTGTCTTTCGGCACTTCAAAAAAAACATCGCCATCAGTTTCGTAGGCAAAGTCCTCTTCAATCAAATCCGAAATGAACGAAATGATCTCGTTCATGTTCTCGGTCGCCCGTGGCATGTGCGTGATTTGATCGACACCCATCGCCAGCAAGTTGGCGCAGTAGTCCATCGTCATCTCCGTGGCAACTTGCGACATCGGGATGTTGCGTTCGATTGACTGCCCGATCAGTTTGTCGTCCACGTCCGTGATGTTGACGACCCAATTCACCTCGAAACCGCAGTAACTCAGGTAGCGGCTGATGCAGTCAAAAATCACCGGGCCGACCATGTGGCCAATGTGTGCTTCTTTGTAAACCGTGGGGCCGCACAAATAGATGCCGACTTTGCCCGGCGTGACTGGTTCGAATGGTTCCTTCTTTCCCGACAGAGTGTTGTAGACGCGAATGTTCATGGGAGTTGTAGAGTTTTCCGATTCCGCGATGAGTTCCAGTGTTGTAGACATCTCAATCCTTTGAGTTTAAAAGACTATGCGTTACTCGTAGCCGGAGTCGTGAGACTTCGGATCTGAACTCTTACGAGTTCAGCTACAATTGTTCCAACAGCGCCACGCATTGGGCCATGATGGCTTCTTCCCTGCCAACCGGGCCGACGTTTTCTCCTGTTTTTCCTTTGAGACCGATTTGACTCGCGTTGATGCCGAGGATCTCTGCGATGCGACTTTGGATTCTCGCTTTGTACGGTGACAATTTAGGTCGCTGGGCAAACACGATGCAATCAAGGTTCACAATCTTATAGGACACATCGGCAATCCTTTCGTTCACCATCCGCAACATCTCTGCCGAGTCTCGATCGCGATTGACTTCGTCCGTATTGGGAAACATTTCGCCAATGTCGCCGAGTGCCGCGGCGCCCAGCAGAGCATCGGTGATGGCGTGCAACAAAACATCGGCATCACTGTGACCGGCCAAATGGCGATGGTACGGGATATCAACGCCGCCAATTCGTAGCGGACCGCCATCTTCGAGACGATGTGTATCGTGACCTAATCCAACTCGAATCCCAGGCGTGGCTCAACTCCTTGTGGTAAGTGTGGTGAGGAAACCCAAAGCGTCAGCAAGGCAATCGCCCTACATCCTTCCTTACGCTGCGGGTCAAGTCAGTTTGTGTACCCAAATCGTTACCAGCGCGGGAATTATAGCCCAACCACCGAAAACCGACAACGCAAACCGGTGGCCGCCCAATCGATCAATCGTGTCGCCTATTCGGTGTTCACACAACGACTTATAATCCCCCCATCATGCCGATCATCGAAATCGAAGGACTCGCCAAGTCGTATCGCGTTTACCAGAAACAAGAGGGGTTGTGGGCGTCGATTCGTGGCTTGGTCCATCGCGAATATCGTGAAGTTGAGGCGGTTCGCGAGATCGATCTGACCGTCGACCAAGGGGAATTCGTCGCTTTTTTGGGTCCGAATGGGGCGGGCAAGACCACGACCCTCAAGTTGTTGTCCGGCGTAATCAATCCGACCAACGGAACGGCTCGTGTAATGGGACACATTCCTTGGAAACGCGAGAATGCGTATCGTCGCCGATTTGCGCTAGTCATGGGCCAGAAGAACCAACTTTGGTGGGACTTGCCGGCGATGGAGTCGTTTCGGTTGCACCAGCAGATCTATCGCATCGACCCCAACGAGTTTGACAGAACTCGTGATGAGTTGACCGAGTTGCTCGACGTCACGAAATTGCTGACGCAGCCAGTGAGAGAATTGTCGCTGGGCGAGCGGATGAAAATGGAGTTGACGGCGGCGCTGTTACACTCGCCGGAGGTTCTCTTTCTTGACGAGCCGACGATCGGGCTGGATGTGATTGCCCAACACAACATTCAGCAGTTCCTAAAGTTCTATCAACAGAAACGCGATATCACGATTCTGCTGACCAGCCACTATATGAAAGATGTCGCCGCGCTGTGCAAGCGTGTGGTGATCATTAACCAAGGTCAGATTCAATACGATGGATCGCTCAGCGGCATTGTCGATCGCTTCAGCGGGCACAAGGTCATCACCTTGCAATTAGCCGACGATGAATCGATTGAGAAGATAGAAACGTTGCAGAGATTTGGCGAAGTACTGGAGATTTTGCCGCCGAAAGCCAAGTTGAAAGTCCACCGCGTCGAGGTGCCAAAAGCGCTGGCGGCAATTTTGGCCGATCACACAATCGAAGATGTCATGGTCGAAGATCCACCTTTGGAAGAAGTCATTGCGGAGGTTTTTTCGCAGGTCGAGGAAGTCAAAATCAATGAGAAAGACCAACCGCTTTCAAGCACCAAATGACAAATAACAAATGACAAACAAATCTCAAATTACACATCCTCAAAATCAAAACATCCGCCCCTCTGGGTTTGGGGCTTGAGATTTATCTCATGTACTCCCGCGTCACAACCTGGTGGGTCATCCTGCGAATCGCCCTCGAAGAGCGGCTCGTGTACCGTGGCGATTTCATGCTTGGCACGTTGATGCGATTCCTGCCGATCGTCACGCAGATTTTTCTTTGGTACGCGATCTTCGACGCCGCACGTGCAACCATGGCTGCGGACACGCGAATCGAAGACGTCCAGGTGGTCGGCTACTATTACCAGGATTTCGTCGCGTACTATCTGCTGTCGATGATCAGCCGCGCGTTTTCCAGCATGCCCGGTTTGGCGTCCAGCATCGCTCTGCAAATTCGCGAAGGCGAAATCAAAAAGTATCTTGTCCAACCCGTCGACCTACTCGGCTTTTTGCTGCTAAATCGAATCGCGCACAAAGCGGTCTACTATTTGATCGCCATCATTCCATTTGCGTTTGTTTTTTATTTGTGCCGAAGCTACTTCGTCGCCGGTTGGCCAGATCCACAAACGATGACCTGCTATATCCTGTCACTGCTGATGGGATTCATGATCGGGTTTTTTCTCGAAGCATCGATCGGATTGATTGGGTTTTGGTTTTTGGAAGTCAGCTCGTTGCTGTTCGTTTATATGCTGCTCAGTTTTTTCCTGTCGGGACACATGTTTCCGCTGGACATGCTGGGCCAACCGTGGAGTACGCTGGTCGAATTTTTGCCGCTGAAGTACCTCGCCTATTTTCCATCGGCGATTTTTCTCGGCAAGATAACCGGACCGGATTTGATCAGGGGCATGTGGATCGAATTCGCTTGGCTAGTGTTTTTCATTGGCCTGGCACGATTCCTTTTTTATCGAGGTGTGAAACGTTACAGCGGATTTGGGGGATAAGAGAGGTTGAGGGTCTAGAGTCTAGGGACGAGAGGAAGAAGCCCTAGACACTCGACACTCGACCCTAGACACTAGACCAACAAATGAGTGACCAGCCATCCTACCTAAAAGTCTTCTCGACCTTCGCACGCAACAGCCTCGTGCGCGAGCTGACGTTTCGCTCCAACTTTCTTATCCAGTGCGTCTCGTCGCTCTCATGGACGCTCATGAACCTCGGCTTTTACTTGCTGATTTTTGAGCACGTAAATCAAATCGGAGCGCAAACCGGCTGGGGCAAATGGGAGTTCTTCGTTTTCCTCGCGACCACCATGTTGGTCAACAGTCTTGTCCAGGCGTTTTTCATGCCGAATGCTCAACAATTCAGCGAGTTGATACGCCAGGGCAGTTTGGACTTTGCATTGCTGAAGCCGATCGACACACAATTCCTCATCTCGCTGCAACGCATCGAATGGTCGTCGTTCGCGAACTTTCTGGCGGGTGCAATCTTGTTGGGCGTCAGCCTTTGGAAATTGGCGACCCACCCTGATGATCCCGTTGCGATCTCCTCGATCTCGGCGATCCTTTATCCCGTCTATATCCTGTGTGGTGTCGCGATTCTATACAGTTTGATGATCTCACTGGCCGCGACGAGCATCTGGCTCGGCCGTAATCAATCACTTTACAACTTCTGGTTCTACATCACGAATTTCTCACGCTATCCGATGGAGATCTATCGCGGCGGTTTCTGGGGCGACGGGTTGCGCATCTTTTTCACTTTTATCATTCCCGTGCTAGTTGTCGTCAACGTTCCGGCCCGTTTGCTGGCCCAACCGCTGCATCCCGATCCGAGCCTTAGTTTGCCACTCGCCGTGTTCGCTGTCTGCGCAACGGTCGGCAGCTTGCTCGCGTCCCGTTGGATCTTCGTGCGATCGCTGCTTAGTTACCGCAGTGCAAGCAGCTAAGTCGAATGCGGAATGGGGATTGCGGATTGCGGATTGATGGTTCACGATGGTGACTTCTTCATTCCGAAATCCGCACTCCGAAATCCGCAATTATGAAACTCGCCTTTAGCAGCAATGCTTACATGCACTTCTCCATCGAGGACACGATTCGCAAGATCGCAGAACTCGGTTACACCGGCATCGAAGTCCTGGCCGATGTCCCACACGCTTGGCCGTCGAACTTGCTTGAGGAACGCAAGCAGTCGATTCGCGATTGCTTGGAAAAACATGACTTGCAGATCGCGAATATCAACGCTTTCATGATGAATGCCGTGGCCGATCCGCGGCAGCCATATTGGCATCCAGGCTGGACGGATCCCGATCCACATTACCGGGCGATTCGGCGCGAGCACACGAAGCGATCTTTGGAACTTGCCAAGGAAATTGGCGCGCCAAACATCACAACCGAACCTGGCGGATTGCTGACCGACGACCAATCTTGGGAGCAGGGCGCGGATATCTTTTACGAAGAAATCATGCCGTGTGTCGAATTGGCCGGGAAGCTCGAGGTGCCGCTGTTGATCGAGCCGGAGCCGGAGTTGATGATCGAGAAATTCGATCAATACACCGCGCTGGCCGACCGGATTCAATCGCCGTGGATTGGGCTAAACTTTGACATCGGCCATGCCTATTGTGTCGGCGAAGACCCGCAAGATTGGGTCGAAAAGATGGCTCCTTACACAAAGCACTATCATTTCGAAGACATCGCCGACACACGCGTTCACGCGCATTTGATTCCAGGTCACGGTGCGATCGATTTTGAGGCGACACTCGTTGCAATCGAAAAGACGGGCTACGACGGTTGGGTTACCGTCGAACTCTATCCGTACATCGACAATCCGGACGATGCGGCACGCGAGGCTCGTGAATATCTGACCCGTGTGATGCAGAAGCTTGGGATCGAGATTGAGTGATCGCACGGATTGTGAGCTATAGTTGGATAGTGATCTGACTCTAGGTAGGGTCCGCTGGGTGGACCAATCACGGGCACGGTCCGCACAGCGGACGCTACGTTCACGGCTAATTTGTCCAAAATGCTTGTTCTGCTTCTGCTTTCGAATTCCCTCTTTGCGGATGACTTGATCGTCGTGGATCATGTTCACCACAAAGACCGCGCTTATGTCATCGCTGACAACCGAGGTGCCGCGACCGCGACGCTTCACATCCAATGTGAAATGAAAAACGCCGTGTCGAGTTTGCAAAATCGATCGTTCCTCGTGCCCGCCAACTCGCGAGTGACGCTGATCGCGATCACATCACGCGACGTGACGAAAGAATGGAGCTTTGATTACTCGTACAGCTATCTCTGGGGTCAACCCGGTGCGAAGCACAACGACCGCTATGCCTACCGGATCCCGTTTGAAAAAGGAAAATCGGTTCGCGTGATGCAGGGCTTTGGCGGCAGTTTCAGCCACACGGGCGAGGATCGCTATTCGATCGACTGGGATGTGCCCGAACGGACACCGATCTACGCCGCCCGCGAGGGAATCGTTGTCGAGACAAAATCCGATTCTAACCAAGGCGGATCCAACGAAAGGAAATTCATTGACCACGCCAACTATGTGCGCGTGTTGCACGATGACGGAACGCGCGGACACTACGCCCATCTGGTCAAAGACGGCGTTGCAGTTCGCGCCGGTGAGAAGATCCGCCGTGGTCAGTTCATTGGCTATTCGGGCAACACGGGGTTTAGTTCGCAGCCTCATCTCCATTTTCAAGTGTCCCGCGTGCTCGACGGCAAAGACTACGAGACGATCCCGTTTCGATTCCGAGGCGAAGAAGGCGATTGGCTCGATGTCAAACGGAACCAGACTTACACGGTGAGTTGGTGACCGATTCAGCAGATGAATTGCGTGTGGTAAACTGCGAGTATCATTGAACGTCACTCGTTGGTAGCCCCTCGCATGTCGGACCGTCAACAAACTCCCCCCTCTCGGCTTCTCATCTATCTGCGTCTGTTTCGATTGCCCAACGTTTTCACGGCAATCGCGGATGTGACGATGGGCTTTCTGTTCGTGCGTGGTTCGCTCGATCCGCTCTCGGTTTACCTTTGCCTGGTCGTCGCTTCGTCGTTGCTGTACACCGCGGGGATGGTGCTCAACGACGTTTGCGACTTCGCGCAAGATCTGGATGAACGGCCACATCGCCCCATCCCGTCGGGGCAAATCCCTGTGAAGTGGGCGACGTGGTTGGGATGCGAGATGCTATTCGTTGGTGTGGGGCTGGCGTGGCTTTCGGGATACTTGATCACGGGCAATGATGCCGTGGCGATTGGCTGGCGCGGCGGCGCGGTGGCGACGATCCTGGTCGCTTGCATTGTGTTGTATGACGCGTGGTTGAAGAAAACGCCCTTGGGGCCGATTGGCATGGGCGCCTGCCGATTCTTCAACGTGTTGCTGGCGATGAGCGTTGCGACTTGGGTTGACGAGAACGCCATGTGGCGGCTGGGATATGACGAAAGTCAGTTGATGGTCGCGGGCGGCATCGGCGTTTACATCGTCGGCGTGACGTGGTTTGCTCGCAACGAGGCGAAGGACAGTAGTTCACTTCAACTGGGTCTGGCCGTCATGGTGATGATCGGCGGGATGACGATGTTGGGTTACTATCCGGAATTCTCCGCGAAGCCGATTCGTTTGCAGCCAGAACATTGGTGGCCGATGCTGTTGCTGTTGTTGGGCTTTACGATCGTGCGACGTTGTTTCGTCGCCGTGATGGACCCACGGCCGGAATTCGTCCAGGCGGCTGTGAGACAATGCATTTTGTCGTTGATCGTGCTTGACGCCGCGATCTGTTTGACGGTCGCACCGGCATTCTGGGCAGTCGGTGTTTTGGCTTTGCTCGTACCAACGTTGCTGCTGGGCAAATGGGTTTATTCGACTTGATTACCTGGTTGCCTTTGTGCCTTTGTTCGTAGTGGATGTTCAAAGGCTCGTTTTGTAGAATGAATGTGTGAATCTCGACCAATCCTTAGAGTGAAAATCATGAGTGCCGAAGTGACGCTCACATTGCCCGACACGCTGCTGGAACGTGCGCAACGTTGGGCCGAGCATTCCGGCCGGTCGGTGGACGAACTGCTGGCTGAGGCCATCGAATTGTCGCTGTCACCGCTCGGTGAAGCACCCAAACCCGTGGCGTCATGGACCGACGCGGAATTGACCGAAGCGTGTGATTCCGAGTCGGATGTAAGCGATGAACGGCGTCTCAGCGAATTGCTTGAATTCCAACGCGAATCACAACTAACCAAATCCGACGCCGCGGAATTGCGTCAACGCATGGTTGTTTATCAAGAAGGGTTGTTGCGCAAGGCAATCGCTCTGCGTGAAGCAGTTCGGCGCGGGTTGCGGGAGCCACTTGCGTCGTGAGCAAGTACATCTCCGACGAACTGCGGCATCGCGTGCGTGAACAAGCCGCAAATCGGTGTGGGTATTGTTTAAGCCCCCAACACCTTGTCCTCGGTACGCTTGAAATCGAACACATTGTTCCACGGAGCAAAGGTGGAGCAAGCGAGGAATCAAACTTGTGGTTGGCTTGCCGTCTGTGCAACAATTTCAAATCGGATCAAACCGAATCGGTGGATCCACAAACCAACCAGAGGTTGCCTCTTTTTAACCCGCGGCAGCAAGCTTGGGCAGATCATTTTTTTTGGAGCGACGATGGGACTCGTATTTTGGGCGCGACGCCATATGGACGCGTAACTGTTGTCGCCTTGCAACTGAACAACCTTGTCGCGGTGATGGTCCGAAGGAATTGGGTCGCCGCAGGTTGGCATCCACCCAAGGATGGTGGATGAGTCTTGGCTTACAGGATCTTTTATGTTGCTTGGCTACAACACCAACGGACTTGCTCATCACGACCCGATCGACGCGGTCGAGTTGTTGGCCGAGATTGGTTACAAAAGTGTCGCGATTGCGATCGACCATGGGACTCTGAACCCGCTTGTCGAGGACTTCAGTCACAAAATCGAGCACATGCAAAGTGTGCTCCAGCGATGTGGCACGCGAAGTGTCATCGAAACCGGCGCACGATTTTTGCTCGACCGGGCGACGAAGCACGAGCCGACGTTAATGACGGCCGATTTGGGCGGGCGGCAACGTCGGATTGACTTTCTTTGCCGTGCGATCGACATCGCTCGAGATCTGGGCAGCGACTGCGTTTCGTTTTGGTCCGGCATTTTGCGTGACGAAGCGTCCGATGATGAAGCACTACAACGGCTTGTTTTCGGTTTGCGGCAAGTTGTGGACTATGCGGAAGAGCAAGGGGTTACGCTCGGCTTTGAACCCGAACCGGGCATGTTCGTCGATACAATGACCAGCTACAAACGGCTCCTTCAATGGATCGACGTGCCACATTTTCGTTTGACGATGGACGTGGGGCATTTGCACTGCCAAGGTGAAACGCCGATTGAAGATTTCATTCGCGAGTGGGGATCGCGCATTGTGAACGTTCACATCGAAGACATGCGAGACGGCGTACACGAACATCTGATGTTCGGCGAAGGCGAGATGGATTTCCCACCGATCATCGATGCTTTGACAGAAGTTGGTTATAACGGCGGGCTGCACGTTGAACTGAGCCGACACAGTCACGATGGTCCGAACGCAGCTCGGCAGGCTTTTGAGTTTCTTCGACCGTTACTGAAAAACAAGTGATGACAACGCAGAGACGCTGAGGAACGCAGAGAATTCTCCACTCAGCGTTCCTCAGCGTCTCTGCGTTTCCAATCTTGTCCGAATTGTAGGAACCTACTGAATCAAGTTCATCACGACGCCAATCGTAAACAAACCAGCAATAACAGCCATCGTAATTCCAGCGAACATCCAGAATCCGTTTTGAGCGGCGACCGCTTGCTCCAAGCGATCGGTCGATTGCTGCCGCGAGTAATTGCGCATTTCGATCTGTGCTTTGAGCAAAACCAACGCACCAACGATTAATGTGAGTGCGAATACGCCACTTATCACACACCTCGTTACACGCGTGGGGACATCGAACGAACTATCCTCGTTATTGACGGTCGACAGCAAGTAGATGGTCAACAACATCATGATTGTGCCAATCGCGAGCAGAAGAATTGCCAGCATGATCATCCATGGTCGAGTCCGATCCATTTGACTTGCGATCTCAAAAAGAACGCCGCCTTCCGCATCGTCCCATTCTGTGGACTTTGATTCCCCTTCGACGCTGGCCGGGGATGCGTAAGGATTTTGAAACTGGTCCATCGCTTGGGTCACACGTCTAGCAACTCAAAGGCCAAAAACCGACACACGAAGATTCCCACAAGAAGGAAGAGCAAAACCAGTAGGGCAACCCAAAACCGATGCTGCACCGCCATTGCGCGAGGCAGCATGCCAATCAGTTCCTCGCGAAGTGTCTTTCGAAGTGCTGCAACATATGAAAGAAGGAAAAGCGCGGGAATGATGAGAAGTACACTGATGATCACGGCAATGCCGATATCAACAAAGATCGAGTCCAGCGAATCGACTCTCGATATGGTTGTTGCGAGCCGAATAAAGCGCGCGACGACCAGCACGACGAATGACCATCCAAGGGTCCCCGCCCAAGCCATCGTTCCTGTGAGTCGTCTGCGAAGTTGAGTGGTCAGGACAACTGAACTGGCGGCGCCGGGAACGTCGTGGCTTGGTTCTGATTGCACGAATCGGGCTCGATGGATGACAGATAGTTACAGGTCCAGATCCATGATGTTCCAGCCCTCTTCGATGTTTACACCGTTCAACTCTTGCCAGCCGCTGGTCGAAAGAACTTTGAAGCGATATCGGCCTGGGATCGAGAATCCGTCGCGATCGGTCATGGTGAAATGTAGGTGTGGAACGCCGCTGGCTCCAGAATTGCCAACGCGGGCAAGCATCTGGCCCGCCTCGACTTTGTCTCCCTTTTTGATGACCAGTGAGTCTTTCCGCAGATGCCCGTAATCGGCGTAGATTCCGCCACCGCAGTCGATGCGGACATAATTGGCGTACGAACCCGGTCCGGGTCTGCCGATCGGATGGTCGTTGTGATGGTCCTTGGCGGTGACGATCACACCATCGGCAACCGCGTAGACGGGCTGTTGCCAGGCGAAATGGTTTTCCTTGACATTGACGCCTTGATGCAGACGTCCGTCGATTTGGATGACGATGTCGTAGGCAAAAATCGACCAGTGTTTCTTTTGATGATGACGGTTTTCGTCAACCAACGCGTGCCAGCGTCCCTTGAGCGGTAGCTGAAACGTGTACGAACTGGGACGTTGCGCGGAATAGGATTTCCAACGTTCGAGATTCTTTTGGTAGAGCGAGCTTTCCTTATTCTCGCCGCGATGGAATAGCACGTCTCGCATCATGTAAGCGGCACAATGTGGCAACTTGTTTCGTTCGCACCAGATGTAGAGTTTGATCTTCTCACGCTCCAATTGTAGGCCGTCTCGCGAACGCTCTTCAAGTGATAAGTATTGCTTCAAGAATGCTTCATGCTTGTCCACCCATGAGACGATTCGCCAGAGGATTTGGTGCTGTAGGTTGGATTGTCCATACTGCGGCATTGCATATTCACCCGCATCAACGCGTTTGGGCTGCATGGCCGGCAATGCACTGATCAATGGCAGACACAATGACTCATTTTCGCATGGCTGATTGAGCGGCGAGTTTTCGTTCCGCAACTCATAAGTCTCAGGAGTTGGCGGAGGGGCAACCGGTTTTACGCGGCGACCGATTACAGTGGCCTGTGCAAGAACCAAATACGGCAGCAGACAAAGAGTGATTGCAAGCGAAAGGCGATTCATCGGTGATCTAATTCCACAGTGCCCCCGTGTGGATTTATCATATCGCTCGACGAGAATTTGCACAAACGAACGTTCGTGCAAGGAAGAGACTTCCGAAGTTTCGGAGAACTTCGGAAGTCTGAGATCGATGGATTACTTCAGTGTTTTGAGCTTGATGTTACGGAATTGTACGATCATTGGCGGACCGGCGTGTAGTTGCAATGCCAGGATGCCCGATTCGCGGCGTTCCTTCTTGTCGTTGTCGATGCAATCGGTTGTCGTGACGCCATTGATCTTGTGGACGAAATGGAATCCCTTGGCGATGATGTGATAGTCGTTCCAGTCTTCTTTCTTGATCGACTTTTGAATCTCGGCCGATTTGCCGATCTTCTCGATGACTTCCTTCTTGAATTTTCCATCTTCACGCGACAGCACCGTTTTGTCGCCTCGTAGCGATAGAACGCCACGAAATTTCTCGCCGTACAAAATGCCAGAATATGTGTTGCCGGCTTCGAAGTCCGCCTGATAACCACCCACGACCCAATTGTTCTTGTCGGCCACAAAGCTGCGGTATTGAATGCCAGAGTTGCCGCCGACGATCTTGTATTGCAGCCTCAGTTCAAAGTCCTTCAACTCGCCACCTTTCCAAATGATGAACGTGTTTCCTTTGGTGGGATTGTCCGATGTCGTTTGGCCGGTGATCGCGCCGTCTTTGACACTCCAGAATTTTGGATTGCCGTCCCAGTTTTCGAGCGACTTGCCGTCGAAGATCGATTTAAAGCCGTCATTATCTTCCGCTTGCGCGACACCGAAACATCCGAGAAGGGTTAGTAAGCAAACGTAAACATAGAATCGCTTCATGGTTCGTTCCTTTTCTCGATCTTGAATGGGGTAGGTTGCCAAGGTGGCTTATCAGCACGGCTATTGTAGTCGCAATTCAAACTGGTTGCACCCGACCCCGTTTAATTGGGTGTGTAGAGCAATTGTCTCAATTGCATCCGGAACAATTGGGACAATTGTTCTACATTGAGCGAGTCCTAGGAAACGCTCGATTCGACTTCCTGTGCACGTGCTTCCGGCGGTGTGAATTGGAAGTTCTGGCTTTGGCTGAAAAGTTCCAGCGGATTCTCGTAGACAACTTTGCGGATCAAGCTCTCGGCGTGTCCCCGGCGGCGCATTTCGAAAATGAAATCGGGGACGGCGGTTGGTTTCGAGGGGCCCCAGTCGCCGGCTGAGTTGACGCACAGGCGTTCGGGACCATACATTTCGACCATGTCGCATGCTCGCTGCGGCGTGCATTTGCTCACCGGATAAAGTGTCATGCCGGCCCAGAAGCCTTCTTCGATGACGTGACGCACTGTGTGTTCTTCGACGTGATCGACCAGCACTCGGCTCCGATCGATGCGCGAGTCGTCGCACAGCATGTCGAGGATCATGCGCGTGCCCATGAACTTGTCTTCCAAGTGCGGTGTGTGGATCAGAATCTGCTGGTCGTATTTGATCGCCAGCTCCAGATGCTCCATGAAAATCGTCGATTCGTTTTTGGTGTTTTTGTTTAGCCCGATTTCGCCGATGCCGAGCACGTTGGGCTTGTCCAGGAATTCGGGAATCATCGCGATGACTTCGCGCGACAGTTCAACGTTCTCGGCTTCTTTGGCGTTGATACACAACCATGTGTAGTGCTGGATGCCGTATTGCGCGGCTCGGTTCGGTTCGACCTCGGTCAGTTGATGGAAGTAGTCGCGAAATCCGTGGACCGTGCCGCGATCGAAGCCGGCCCAAAATGCAGGTTCGCTGAGGCCAACGCAGTTCATTTTGGCCAACGTCTCGTAGTCATCCGTCACGCGCGAGACCATGTGGATGTGGGGATCGAAATAGTACATTGTGTTGTCCTTGATTTCGTATGCTCGTT
>CAYFJO010000232.1:14496-16326 GCA_964343305.1 uncultured Pirellulaceae bacterium
TGGATGTGGGGATCGAAATAGTACATTGTGTTGTCCTTGATTTCGTATGCTCGTTTTACAAGTTCCGGATTTCTTGTTTTCCTGCGCGCATTTGTTTAACGCCGAGCCGGCAGGCGATGGCTTCCTTGCGAGTACCGTCGCCTGCCGGCTCGGCGTTAAACGAGGAATTGCCGGCTACGACTCAAACCCAAACGACTTTTGCCAGTCGTCTTCGTAGGGACGAGAGAAAATCAATTGGATCTGTTCCGCGCGATCGGAGTTGCCTTCCAGCAACACTTCGAGGCCTTCGCGGATGAGGCTCATGCGTCGATCATCCAGCACGTTGCCTTCCCCTCGGTCCAGCCGATCGAACGACGCGGCGAGTTGCAGAATCTTCGCACGCAATTCCAGGTATTCCCGATCCAGTACGGCGGGGGCAGACATGGGAGTCGCCATCTTGAAATTCCTTCGGTTGAAATGTGGGGTAATGGTGGGGCCGACCGCTGGTATATGGATCGAGCGGTGGATTGTCTCCGCCAAAAGCAAGTGCTTTCCGAACCAGTAATTCACGGACCGGTGATTGGCCTGGTGCTAACTCTAGTGTCGCCGCAACGAGCCCGAAAATCAAGTCGATTGGCAGCGCGGTTGTAGCAATTATTCGAACCAAACGGGTTGATTCTTCCCAATCTGCGAATGCTACCGTGGCGAAGTTTGTGTTCTCGGCAAACTTTATCGATCACGTTGAAGATTCTCCGCAACGGCAGTCGATGGCGATCATGGTGTTGTATCCCATGTCGCAAACAGGGAAAAGCAAATTCAGTGTCCAACGGACTAGAAATAACTCTGAAAGCCCTAGCGGAAACGGGCAACGATGCAGCAGTCGAGTTGCTGGTCGATGCATTGGATTCGTCGCAGTCCGACATTCAGCTCGGTGCCGTTCGTGCTTTGCTGCGTCGCAAAAACGCGGCGGGGCACATGCAGCTCTTGCAGCGCTGGCACAACATTGATGAGGTGTGGAAAGACATCATTCGCGAGAATCCGGGACGCCTTTCAGGAGTGATTCGCGATGCGATTCTCGGCGTCGACCACGAAAAGAGTGTGCTTGGCTGTGACGCGATGATTGATCTTGGCGAATACGACCTGATCCCAGTGCTGCTCACTGCAATCGAGGATCGCGGCAGTGCCAATTGCGACCTGGCCGCGATGACCTTACTCCGTCTGACCGAACGCCTATATGACGAGTTGGCTTCGATTCAAAAGACTCGGCGCGGACGCGACGCCCGGCTGATGCGACAACACGCACTGGCCAGCCTGGAAGAGTCGGTCGCCCGTTTCGTTAAACACCATCGCGGCGAAGTGCTGGAGGCGTTTCTGTTGCTGGCCGGGCGCGATAATCCCGCGCTGAGGCGCATCTTGAGAAATCCACGCGACATCGCCTACTTGCCAATTGTCGAACGATTGTCGACCAGCGGTCGCGCGGGCATCTTGCGTTTGGTCCTCAGTTTCCTGGTCGATCCGCAAGCTCCGGCCGCCATGATCAACGTCATTTCGCACCGGGATGATCCGGAGTTTCTAACGCATCTGCTGGCCAAGATTGGATCCGAGCCATCCAAGCCGGCATGCACCAATCTGAAGCGAATGAAGACGATCCAGTGGTTGCAAGAGGATCTTCAACGGCTCGACCAATTCAACGACCCACAACAACATGCCGTCGTCCAGATGGTCGTCCACTCGGGGATGAACCGGCTGGAGGCCTTCGAAATCATCCGACACATTCTGCGCTACGGAAACGTGGGTGGCCGTCGAGCCGCCTCCGAAGCACTGGTCGAATTTCACGGTGTGGACGCAAAC
>CAYFJO010000233.1:0-16284 GCA_964343305.1 uncultured Pirellulaceae bacterium
CACCGTGTTCTCCTGGGGCCCGCGGCTAGCGCCGTCGGCTCACGCGTGGCCGGATCGGCCACGTTGATGTCAGGATCTCTGGACGCAATCACTGAATCGCGTTTGACCGGGCCAAAGCGCCTCCCGGCTTTCGCACGGCTGTTCGTGGGTGATATCCAATTTCATTCGTTTCGCTTATGCTGGTCGCCACATGCATGGTCGTTCCTCGATACAAGTTTGCGTAACGGAGGCATCATGTCGTCAATCAGTAAAGCGCAGGCGGCGGCAACGTTTAAAGATCGAGTCGCTCAATTCTGGAACTGGTATCCGACAGTGGCGGAGCAGTTGTTTGATGCCATTGAAAATGGACGCCTTGGGGATCTTACGTCCGAGGTTGAGGAGTTTATGGACAACGTGTTGCCTGGCATGTATTGGGTTTTCGGACCGGGAGAGAACGGCGGGCATTCGTTTACCGTGACGGGTGAAGGGGATTTGCCGAAGCAGTTGCTGGCAGAATATTGGCACAGTCGGGCAATTGAGATACCGAATTGGACGTTTCATGGATCAAAGCAAGGAGTTCCCCTCGAATCGCTCAAGGGGATGGCGATCCAATTGGGTGAGCAGGAGCAAGTGGATGTTGAGAACTTTCTGCTGAAGACCTGCGTCGATGAAGAGTCGCAATTGATCGACGTGGTTGCCTGGCATCCGTCACTGGCACTTGTTCCAGACGAACATCACATGCAGATTCTGTTCTTGTTGTTGGACGAAGCGTTGGGCGAATTCGGGACACAAACCTGGCTGGGTGAAATCAAAGCCCAGCCGTTCGTGGCGGATGGAGACACCCGTCCGCTTTTCGAATTACCGGAATTCATTGAACAAGTCAATAAGTACTATCAATGGGAAAACCTCTCACCTCTCAAATCGTACACTGGTTATCAAGTGCCCGAGCAACGCGACACTCGGCGCGGCGACACCGTGGTTGGTGTCACCTGCGTGCCGAATCTGGTCTTCGATCTTCTGGAAAACAAGGGTCGGTTGCCCGAAGATCCGCTCGAAGGAATGGGGGCCGAGTTTGCGTTTCTCGCGATTGACGGATCGGTGTTTCCGGAAGGAAAGCAGAGCGATGTGCGGGCCAACATTGAAGATGCGTTGAGCGACGCATTGGTTTGCGAACTGAGTGGTCGGACGTTGGGCGGCGCGTTTGGCCTGAGCGAAAGCTACATCGACTTGCTGCTGTTTGACGGCGACAATAGCCGGCGCGTTGTTCTGGAAACGCTCAAGGAGCTTCAATTACACGGCCGTTCCCGGTTGGAAAGTTTTGTCTAAGCCCCACATGTCAGATCGTATGGCGGGCCGCCAGATTGTGGTATAAACGAGCTTGACGGGTGCGCGAAACGCACCAACGCGTCTTGATCTCGGTGCGTTTTACGCACCCTACATGAATTAACGGAGCAACAAAATGAACCGCCTGCTTGTCGTCCTTCTCGTACTTTTGATCTCCTTGGCGTCGTTTACGACAAACGCGCCGGCCGAGGATGTTCTCGATGTCATTCCACAAGATACACTCGGTTTTGTTGTTGTTCCTGACATCGCCAGCATGGACAGCAAGATTTCCGAAGTCGCGAAGTTGATGAAGCTTCCCGCACCGAGCGTTCTCATGCTGGCCAAGCTGAGCGCTGGTGTGAAGGCCGGACTCGATAACAACGGCAGCATGGCCGTTGCACTCGTTGAAAATGACGACGCGGACATGCCCGTCGCACCGCTCTTCTTTTTGCCCACCAGCGATTACCCGGCGTTGATCAAATCGTTTGAACCAGAGGACGCAACGGCACGCATCGCGAAGATCACGATTGGTGGCGCACCGGGATTCGCTGCCAAGAAGGGCAACTACGCCATTTTTGCACCTCCCACGTCAGAAGACGAATTGAAAGCTGCTTTGGATTCTCCAAAGAACGTGGCCAAGTCAGTCGAGTCGTTAGGCGATTTCATCGACGATGGCGACATCACGCTCGTCGCGACGCCCGGCGGAGTCAAACTCGCCGCGACCAAAGTCCTGGATGGGATCGAGGTCATGAAAATGTTGTTGGCCGGCGCGGGCGAGGAAGCGAAGACCGCGGTTGCCGGCATGGCGATGTATGAAAAGATGTTTGAGTACGTGAAGGAGCACGTTACGCACTTTGGGTTGTCGCTGAGCGTTGAAATGAACGGAACATGCCATCTCGCCAGCCGGACGCTGTTTGACTCCCAGATGCAGGATCCCGCAACCCCGCCGGCCAACCATGAACGCTCATCCTTGGCGAGTCTTCCCGACGCTCCATTTGTTGCGGCCTTTCACGGCGACTTCCCTGGGGGATTGTCCGAGTCGTTCATGAAAATGTCCGCCGAAATGATGAAAGCTTATCCAGGTGGTGAAGGATTGACGGACGAGCACATCAAAAAGATCGTTAAGCTGTCAATGCAGTCAATGTCCGGCGTCAAGTCGATGTCGTTTCTACTAGGCGTTGGCGACAAGGACGCACCGTTGTACAGCAATATGCTGTTGGCGTTGACTGTCGATGATGCAGCCGAATATTTGAAAAAGTATGAAGAGGTATTGAACGGCATGCGTGCGATTGGCGAAGCGGCCAAGATGCCGATCTATCAATTTGAAAAACCCAAACGAATCGAGCACGAAGGCAATTCCGTGTTGGAACTCGTGATGGACATCAGCGCTTTTTCAGGTCTCAAGGATCCCGCCTTTAAAGACATCATGGCCAAGATGTTTGGTGCCGACGGCAAAATGCGATTCTATTTGTCCAAGGCGGACACGCATCAAGTTGTTGGAGCGTACGTGTCCCCAAAGTCGCTAAAGAGAGCGTTCGAAGCCGTCAAGAACCCCAAGACAAGCCTTGCCGCCAACGAAGATGTCGCAAAGACAACCGCCATGCTACTGGAAGACCCGCAATGGGTTGTTTACATCAGCCCCGGTGGTTCGATTCAATTCACCAATCGGATGATCTCGACTCTCTTGCCGCCCGAACTTGGCATTGCCGTACCGGAGTTTCCAGAAAGCCCGCCGATCGGTTTCGCCGGAAAATCGTCGCAGTCCAAGGTGGACACGGATCTCGTCGTGCCCGCTTCTGTGCTCAAAGCGATCGGCGAGTACGTCGAGAAAGTTAACGCGCCCTAACAAAGCGGTAAGCGGTCGGGAGTCTTTTTATTCTTTACTGGTGCCCCGCGCGTCGTTTTGTGATGGTTGCCCCGTTCGACAACAAGTATTGAGGCGGTTATAGTCACCTGGAGATGTGTTCTTCTAGATCAACATTAAGAAGGAGTGCCACGTGGACTTTTCCGCGCCAATCTTGTTTGCCCAAGAAAACTCAAACAGCTCAGACATTCTATCGCAAATTCCAGTTTTCTTCGATTTTGTCACCAAACATTGGCAATTCTGTTTGTTGCACTTTCTCGAATTCGCTATCTGGGGCGCGTGGATCGTCGTACTCGGCAATTTACTGAACGCACGGGGATTCAGCCGTACTGATATCGGTCGCATTTACGGTACCATGCCCATCGGCACAATGATGACGATCTTGTTCATTGGTGCGATTGCCGACAAATACCTGAACACCGAAGACTTGATCGGCGGATCGCACCTCGTCGGCGCGGTGTTTTTGTTCCTGATGGCTAGAGCTCAGTCTGCCAGAGTTTTCTTTTGGTTTGCACTTTTGTACGCTCTGGCCTTCGCCCCCACGCTCGGACTCGTCAACTCGATTGTCTTTGCACACGATAAGGACATCTTTGGTGGCACCGCCGAACAATACTTCCCTTGGATTCGCGTGTTCGGAACGCTTGGTTGGATTCTCGCCGGGTTGTCGCACGCCTTGATTTTGAAGAAAGACGAGCCGGTCAACGAAAGACCGCTACTGTTGGCATGCGGTTTGTCGGTGGTGCTTGGATTGTTCGCATTCACACTTCCGGATACGAAGCCGGTTGGCGCAACCGACGAGGCGGCAGCTCAAAAGTCCGCAGCAGATGAGTCGGCGAACGAAGCGAAAGACAGCGGTGAAAAATCGGCGGATGACGCTGTCGAATCGACCAAAGACATGGGAATCATTGGCGGCTCCATCGAAATGCTGAAATCCTTTCCAGTCTTTTTCGCCGTCGCATTTGTTGCCGCGATGGCCATGGGGCTTTACTTCGCGTTCGCGGCTCTGTTTCTTGAAAAGACCGGCGTCGCGCCAAACGTCGTGGGGCCGACTATGACAATCGGTCAGTGGATTGAGATCTTCTTCATGCTGACGTTGCCGTGGTTTCTCATGACCCTCGGCATGAATTGGGTTTTGTTGATTGGTGTCGGCGCGTGGTCACTGCGTTTCGCTCTGTTTGCCATCGGTCGGCCGTTGCCGTTAGTGTTGGTTGGCATCGGAATCCACGGCATCTGCTTTGATTTCTTCTTCGCCGCGGGAATGATAAATGCCAACAAAATCGCGCCCGAGCACCTGACGGCGACTGCACAAGCACTCTTCGGATTCTTGGTCTATGGTCTGGGGATGTATCTCGGTTCCGAACTATCAGGATGGTGGAACCAGCGTCTCAGCAAGAGCGAACCGGCAGCCGACAAGGAATCGAAAGAGGAAGAAGAAACGGTTACCAACTGGAGACTTTTTTGGGGAATTCCCTGCGTAATCATGACGATTGCGACGGTGGTGTTCCTGATGTCCATTCTAGCGCGCAGTTAGTTCTTGCCAGTGCAAGACCGGTTTCTATTCGTCGACATTCGTGGCGGAAGAATCGCTGGCTTTGTAAGTTGCGTGCGTGACATGGCTTTCGGCGACAATCGCTTCGCCCGGCGCGGTGGGTTCGCTATCGCCCACGGCGCTGCCAACTTCGTCGCTGATGGACGCCGCGATCGGTTTCGCGTTTTCTAATGAAGACGGCAGCAAATCAGGTGGCGACTCCTCCGCATGAGATTCCGCTGAAGACCCACCTTCCACGACTTGGTCATCATCGCTGTCGCCGTCCTTGTCGTCGGATTGAGGCACTGGCACTTCGAACACTGCACGCATCGGGCGTGGCTTCGTTCGATCCTCCACAGCGAGACTGGACCGGCGGTTGAGAGTCGGCTGGGAGCTCAGCGTTCGGATCATATTTTGAGCCGCGGTTAAATTCGGATTGATCTGGACCGCTTGCGAAAACTGTTGCATGGCCTCTTGCATGCGGTCTCGTCGATAGAGGAAAACACCGATGTTGTAATGCGCGACGGCTGGGTCGTTGATCGCCGCGAGTTGATTGTAAGCTTCCTCAACTTGACCGCGCTCGACCAGGACGATGGCCAGGTTGTTGCGATATCGTGGGTTGGCCGGGTCTCGACGGGCGGCTTGCGACAGCATCTCGGCCGCGGCTTGCGTCTTGCCCTGGCGTGCAAAGCAAAGTCCCAGATCGTTGTACGCGATGGCTTCACGAGGATGGGCGGATATCGCACGTTGATAAATCTTTTCGGCTTCCGCAAAATCCTGCGACCGGTCGTGAATGCGGGCATAGCTTAACAGTGCTTTCAAATTCTTCGGATCGCGCTGCAGCGCCTTGCGATATTGATCCTTGGCTTTCTCGAAATTGCCGCGGTCCTCTTGCAACTTGGCAGCGGCCAGGAAAACTTCGGGACCCAGTGGACCGGGGTTCGATGAAAGGTCGGTGGGATCGTCCGCTTTGATGACTCGAGGTTTAATTGTCAGTGCACTGGCGATCGACGAGCCGGCTTGCTTGATGGTCGATGTGACACCACCGCCAGCATTCTGGCTTGGCTGCGGACCCCGTTGGCCCATTGCGGGGGAATACGAGAAATTGCCATTCGATGCCGAACCACTTGTTTGGTTGACGCCGTTGTAGGTCCCTGCCGGCTGCGGCTTGCGAGCGAATGGATTCTTAACCGCGCAGCCGTTGCTGGCAAGGGCCGCGACTGCAAGCACTACGATCGTTGCTCGTAGAGGTTGATCCATCTTTCTCGTCCATGATTTACGGAAGCAGGTGTTGGCAAACTCCGTTCATTTGCCAAAACGACTCCCGCCAAAGGGTGCGCAGCGGCGGAGTGTCGATGCGCGTCCTAATCATCGACGCAAATCGTCCGCATGCTGAATGTAAATTGGCGAAAACAGAGAGAATTTGCGGGTTGCAGATTCGAATTGAAGAATTCCAACGGTCGCACTGTTGGAGAAGAGAATGACCAAGCTCCCATGTCCAATGCCCAAGCACTGCTGGACCAGCCGTGTTGGTCATTGGTCATTGGGATTTGGGCATTTCTAATTGCTGCCCGTGCTGGCCCCGCCGCCACTCGCTTGCATCGACGGCACAATGGCGTTCTCTCGCACACTCTTGTACAGACGGTCTTGATAGTCGCCCGTGTGGACGATGCCCGTCGGCTCGAGTGTGGTACGAATGACCGCTGGTAGCGAACCGGATGGTGTCAATTGCGTGACAGCTTGTTGCACCAGATCGACGCGCGATTCGGTTACTCTTCCATCACGGTCCTGAACAACGAAAATCATTCGCCGTTCGGGCGGCGCGTTGGTCATGATCCAGTACAACTTGGATTGACCAGCCGCGTTCAAGGCCAGCGTGTCATCATCAAAGTGATAGCTAGTCAGTGTGTTTTCGATTTGCCAGCCCCGGTTGACGTACGGCGTCCAATGATCCCGGACGGCCATCCGGTCCGCATATCGGAACGGTTCGGGCCAAGCGTGGTTTCGCTCGAAGTCGAGCTTGGAGCGGGACATGAAAGCGTGAATGTGAGCTTTGAATTCTGGCCAGCCTGCTTGTGCGTATCCACAGCATGAGGCGGCAACGGCCAATGAAAGCACGAGTTGCATGCGTCGCATTTGGAACTCTCCGGGAATGAGTTGACGACCTTGTCTGCCGCTTCTGGACAAGGACGAAGTCGGGAGCCGTCCTATAGCAGCACGTCCTTCGTTATCGGCAAGGGGCGGCGCAATCTCCCGTCGCAGTTTGCCCGAATCGGCTGAAAGCTGAGTTTTGCTATCCGCCGCCCATTGCTGGGAGCATTTCGTTGACCATAGTGATCGCAGCAGGTCCAACGAGAATGACGAAAATACCGGGAAAAATGAACAGAACCAGCGGGAAGATGAGTTTGACCGCCGTTTTTTGGGCCTGTTCTTCCGCCATTTGCCGGCGGCGTGTCCGCATCGAATCGCTTTGCACTCGCAAGGCCTGAGCGATGCTGGAGCCGAATTTGTCGGCCTGAATGATGATCGACGCCAGCGCACGTAAATCATCGACGCCGCTACGTTGTCCCAACTCGTGAAGCACTTCAGCTCGACCGCGTCCCATTTGCATCTGCATATTCGACAGACCGAATTCTTCGGCAATGACACGGTAGGATTTTTTCATTTCCTCAGACACTTTGCGCATCGCCTGGTCCAGTCCCAACCCGGCTTCGACACACACAACCATCAAATCCAGTGCATCCGGCAAACCGAGAAAGATTGCCTCTTTGCGTTTCCGGCCGATAAAAAACACGATCAGATCGGGTGCATAAAACAGTCCGCCGATAAAGGTACACATCCGGCCAAGCGTCATGGCGCTGAAATTGGGTGAGAGGGCAAACGATCCGCCGGCTAACAGGAAACCGACAATGAGACCAGCGAACTTCAGTCCTAGAAAAACCGTTTGAGCACCGTCGCTGCGAAAACCAGCGTGGTTCAATCGTTCCTTTAGTGCGGAGACTTCTTTTTCAGACTTGGGTGTCAGTGGTTTTGCCAACGCTGGTGTGGCCTTTTCCAACATCCGCGTCATGCCACCCGCCATACCACCGCTTTCGCGCTTGCCACGGGCCGCCGGATCTCGTATTTCGTCCAAACGTTCTTCCGAGCGGGACTTGTTCGCCGTAATCGCTTCCGCCACGAGCCACGCGATCGTTGCGAACAGACCGAAAGCCGCAAACGGAAGCAACATCAGGAAATCGAGGGCAAATAGATTGGCCATGGCTACACTTTGATATTGATGATTTTTTTAATGACTAATGCACCGACAATTTGTAATATGACCGCAACCGCCAGCATCTTCTGGCCCAACGGATCTTCGACCAGCATCATCATGTAGTCGGGATTGAGACGGTAAACGACCACCGCCAAGACCGGCGGCAACGCCAACAACACAATGCCCGACAACCGGCCTTCACCGGTCAACGCTTGGACTTGGCCAAAGATTTGATATCGCTCACGCACCAAATGGCCGATTTTGTCGAGGATTTCCGCCAGGTCACCGCCCGTGGTTCGCTGCAACACAACCGCTGTTACGAAGAATCGCAAATCGAGATTGGGGACGCGCTCGGCCATCTCTTCCAGTGCATCTTCGAGCGGAATTCCGAAGTTTTGCTCTTCATAAACTCGCGTGAACTCTGCTTTGATCGGCTCCTTCATTTCGTCCGCAACCAGTTTCAAACCCGCCGCCAAACTGTGGCCGGATCGTAACGCTCGTGCCATTAATTCCAATGCTTCCGGCAGTTGTTTTCCGAACTTCGCCAGACGTCGTTTACGGAGAAACGCCAGTGCGAACAGCGGAAGGATGGCGAACGTGATGCCGATCACCGGAGCCAGCCCAATCGAGACTCCAACAAAAGCCCAAATCAGCGCGGTTCCCAATCCAAGTCCGCCGCAAATGGCCAAGAACTTGGAGGGATCGATGCTCAGGCCCGCTTGTTCAATGAACAATCGCAGATTGAGAAACTTGGAAAACCACTCTTCCAGCCCCGTCGGCATGTCGTCCATGGCTGACGCCAGCAAATCCGGCCGCTCACCGGCGTTTGCCACCGCGCGTCCCGTGCCATTGCCCGTCAAGACCTCCAGCCGATCTTCCGCGGCACTTGCTTCGTCGCCGCGCATCATCAGCCCGACGGCACCGACCAGCGTCGCGACACAAACAAAAACGGCAATGGAAACTACGATAAAGATTGTCATTCTTAGTCCACCATCATCACGCGTTGCTTAAAGGCGCTTGCCGGCAACCGGATGCCCGCGGATTCCAATTGGTCCATGAAGGCTGGGCGAATTCCCGTCGAAACAAAGCGTCCTTTGGCGCGGCCGTTCTCATCAATGCCGTCTTGAACAAACAAATAAATGTCTTGCATGATCACCGTGTCTTGTTCCATGCCGACAACTTCCGTGATGTGAGTCACCTTTCGCGGACCGCCTTGCAGCCGGTTGGCTTGAACGATCAGATGCACGGCACTGGAAATCTGTTGTCGCATCGCCTTGATGGGCAACTCGAAGCCGGACATCATGATCATCGTTTCGATACGAGCGATCGCGTCACGGGGCGAGTTGGCGTGCGTCGTGGTCAGCGAACCATCGTGGCCAGTGTTCATGGCCTGCAACATGTCGAGAGTTTCCGGACCACGGCACTCACCGATGATGATTCGTTCGGGACGCATACGCAGGGCGTTTTTGACCAGGTCCGTGGCCGTCACGGCACCTTTGCCTTCGATATTTGGCGGGCGTGTCTCGAGCCGCACGACGTGGTCTTGTTGCAATTGCAATTCGGCCGCGTCTTCGATCGTGACGATACGGTCTTTGTTGGAAATGAAGCTGGAAAGCGTGTTCAACAACGTCGTTTTCCCCGAACCGGTACCGCCCGAAATGACCACGTTCAAGCGGGCCTTCATGGCTCCTTCCATCAACATGACCATTTCCGGCGTGAACGCTTTGTAGTTCAGCAGGTCTTCGAGCTTGAGCGGATTCGAGCCGAAACGCCGAATCGAAACCGCCGCTCCGTCCAATGCCAGAGGCGGAATGATCGCGTTCACACGAGATCCATCCGGCAAGCGAGCGTCAACCATCGGCGAGACTTCGTCCACACGACGCCCGACTTTCGAGACGATGCGGTCAATGATCTGCAGCAGATGCGAATTGTCACGGAATTCGACGCTGGTCCGTTCCATCTTTCCGCGACGTTCGACGTAAATGCTCTTTGGACCGTTGATCATAATGTCGCTGATCGTTGCGTCTTTGAGCAGCAGTTCCAAAGGACCCAAACCGAACGTCTCGTCGAGCACCTCTTCGATCAGTCGCTCGCGTTCATTGCGGTTCAGCAAGGTTCCTTCGGTGTCGCACAGATGTTCCACGACGAGACGAATCTCGCGCCGCAACACGTCGCCTTCCAGATCGCCGACCTTGGACAAGTCGAGTTTGTCGACCAGTTTACTGTGGATGCGACGTTTGAGATTTTCAAATTCTTCGGCCTTTCCCTGTTCGGGAGACCGCACTTGCTGAGGGAATGCCTTCATTGCGATAGTTCCATTTCGCGAAGATCTGTCGTTAATTACATACTTTGCCGAATGCGACGGTTAGAAAACCATCTGCGAAAACATACCTCACAGTTAGCAACGTGCGCGAATCTGGGGGGGTGCGGGAAATCTCCAACTTCCGAAGTCGTAGGTGCGGGCTCTGCCACACGCACGGACACCGCGGTTTTCAAAACAGCATTTCGTCAGGCCAAGCCTGACCGACATCTGATACAATCGTTAAACGATGAAACACTGATTCAACCCGAACGACAGGATAGACCCGCCATGAACGAATCAAACGACGCCATCTCTCGCCGCAACATCATGCTCGCCGCGGGTGCCGCAGCGGTTGGAATGACCACCGCCGTCGTCCGAAACACAACCGCCGAATCAATCCCGGTCCCTCAAGATTTCAAGATCACCAACGGCCGAATTCGTCAGTCGGTGATGGGATGGTGTTTCAAGCCCATGCCCTCTGCGGAACTTGCCAAGCACTGCAAAGCCATGGGAATGAAAGCCATCGAAGGCATAAGTCCCAAAGATTATCCCATGGCGCGAGAGTTGGGTCTGGAGATTTCGATCGTCAGCAGCCACGGCTTCAAAGAAGGGTTTTGCAATCCGGCACAACACGAGAAGTGCGACCAGACGCTCCGCGAGCGAATCGATCTAGCCGCCGAGTTTGGTTACAAGAACGTGATCACGTTCACCGGCATGCGCCCCGAAGGTTTAAGCGACGAACAAATGACCAAGAACTGCGTCGCCGGTTGGAAAAACGTCATCGGATATGCGGAGAAGAAGAAGGTGAATTTGTGTCTAGAACATCTCAACACGCGCGACGACACCCACCCGATGAAAGGACACCCCGGCTATTTCGGCGACGACGTCGATCACTGCGTGGAGATGATTAAGCAAGTCGGGTCGCCGCGGATGAAGTTGCTGTTCGACGTCTACCACGTCCAGATCATGAACGGCGACGTCATCCGCCGCATCCGTCAATACAAAGACTACATCGGCCACTATCACACCGCCGGCAATCCGGGCCGCGGCGAATTAGACGATACGCAAGAGATCAACTATCCGGCCGTCATGAACGCGATTTTGGAATCAGGCTACGATGGTTTTGTAGCACAGGAATTCATCCCGACTTGGGACGACAAAATCGCAGCCCTCCGCCATGCCGTCCAATTGTGCGATGTCTAAGGTTTCAGTTCGGAGCTAGTGCTCTTCTTATGGTAGGCAGAGATGTTGTTCACACCGTGTTCGATGTAATATCTGTCCACAAGGTCATCAACAAACACGATCGCGCCTTGATCTACTAGAATGTGAAGTTTTCGCAATCGGCCCTTGATTGATTTCCCGCCTTTGGCGGACTCCGTTTCTTTCGTTGGCTTGAGTTCGATCACCCTGCCAGACACATTCCAAGTGCCTTCCGCCTTGCCCATTCGGGTTACGCAACCGCCCCACTCGGCCGTGTAGTCCCCCGTTTCCTTGAGGTCGATCGTTACGTTCAACGCCAATCCGTCACCGCGGTAATACGTGCCAAAGATTGTCATCACGGTTAGCGGCGAAGCCGGCGGGGAAATAGCCTCGTCGCAACGCGACGGACCACACATTCTCGTCAGTGCGATGAGGCAGGCGATTACGATCGATCGATGCATGTTCTTCTCCTTGCGAGTTGACGAAATGGACGTGCGGGAATACCAATTTGTTCCCCTAGGATTCGTCAAATCTCTAGCCAATGATTGCCGCCAATGCCGCGGAAGGACATAACTGACGTTGCTCAGGCGATACGAAAGCGCCGAAGAGGACGCTCTGGTACTGCTTTCCTACGGCGAGTCCCCGCGTGACGTGACGCTGCCCCTTGCCCAACACGCGGCTTGGTCCCAATTGGCCATCACGGTGTTAGCCAGCGATGTTGCAATATTGCTCTATTAGTTCGCTTCGCCCAATTGACGATATGACCTTGCAGCATCGACGTAGTGCGTCCAGGCATGGCGAATTCGCTCTCGATCTTCGTCTGTCGACTCGCGGCGAATTTTTCCCGGCGTTCCCATGACGACGGAATTTGGAGGGACCACCGTGCCTTCGGTGACGACCGCACCCACGGCCACGATGCTTCCCGTGCCGACCCTCGCCCCGTTCATCACCACGGCACGCATCCCAATTAAAACGTCGGCGGCGATTTCCGCGCCGTGCACGATCGCCGCGTGACCAATGGTTACACGATCGCCTAACACGCATGGGAATCCTGGATCGGCATGCAACACGCACAGGTCTTGGACGTTGGTCTGACGTCCGATGCGAATGGCTTCCGCGTCACCGCGAATGACCGCACCAAACCAGACACTTGATTCAGCCCTGATCGAGACGTCGCCAATGACGGTCGCATTGGGCGCGAGATAAACGGATGGATCGATCGATTCGCTTGCAGGACCGCTCATTACCAAGATGATTCTAGTCAAAGCGAACAATTCAAGGAACAGAGTGCTTGGGACGCTGGAACGTCACCACTGGAGTTGATGGGCGTTTTGAGCGACAATGCGGAACTGCAACGACCAAGGAAACCGAACATTATGCAAATTCACGCGACGACAATTCTGACGGTTCGCCACAAGGGCAAAGTTGCCATGGGTGGCGATGGCCAAGTGACGCTGGGCAGCGCCGTGATGAAGGCTGATGCGATGAAGATCCGCCGGCTGATGGACGACACGGTGTTGTGTGGATTTGCTGGCTCTAGTGCCGATGCGTTCGCTTTGCTGGAGCGATTTGAAGCCAAACTAAAGGACTTTCCGGCCAACGTGCCACGTGCCGCCACGGAGTTGGCCAAGGAATGGCGAACCGATCGCGCCCTGCGTCGTTTGGAAGCGTTGCTGGCCGTCACGGATGCCAAGCACACTTTGCTGGTCAGTGGCACGGGCGACGTGATTTTGCCATCGGACGGCATTGTGGGCATTGGGTCGGGAGGCAACTATGCGATCGCCGCGGCCCGTGCCCTGGTCGCTCATTCGAAACTGAGTGCCGCCGACATTGTGCGGGAAGCATTGACGATCGCAGGCGAAATCGACATCTATACAAACAAAAACATCGTGGTTGAGGAATTGGAATGCCAAGATTGAAAGGCGGAAAAAAAGGCGCGGAAGTTCAAGCCGGCGGCAACACGCCGCGTGAGACCGTGGAACAACTCGACCGCTATATCGTTGGCCAGGATGACGCCAAACGTGCCGTGGCGATCGCCATTCGCAATCGCTGGCGTCGCCAGCAGTTACCCGAAGAAATGCGGGGCGAAGTTGCGCCGAAGAACATTCTGATGATTGGTCCGACGGGCGTTGGCAAAACGGAGATCGCTCGACGACTCGCGAAGCTGACTGGCGCGCCGTTTATCAAGGTCGAGGCGACTAAGTATACCGAGGTTGGATATTATGGCCGCGACGTCGAGAGCATGGTCCGCGAGTTGGTCGAAAACGCCATCAGCATTGTGCGTGAAGACGAGCGAAAAGAAGTCGAAGATGAAGCCAGGGTGCGAACGGAAGAGCGGTTGCTCGACTTGATCGCTCCGCGCCCGCTGCACTACGAAATGTCGGAAGATGAAAGCGAATCGCCGGAACAATACGAGCGGACTCGCGCCAAAATGCACGCCATGTTGGTTGCCGGTGAGTTGGATCAGCGCAGTGTCGAAATGACGATCGAGCAAAAGGCCACGCCCATGGTGTTCAGCGGCATGGGCATGGAACAGATGGACGTCGACCTGCAGGGCATGTTCGAAAAGATCATTCCCAAGAACTCGATGACTCGCGAGTTGACCATCGCCGAAGCACGCGAAGTGATCTTTGAACAGGAGTGCGACGCGCTGCTCGACCCGGAGAAGATTAACGGAGCCGCCATCGATCTGGCGGAGAATCTCGGCATTATCTTCCTCGACGAAATCGACAAGGTCGTCGCCAGCGATGGCAAAGGAACCGATGTGTCGCGGCAAGGTGTGCAGCGGGACTTGCTGCCGATCGTCGAGGGAACAACGATTCAAACACGGTATGGTTATGTGAAAACCGACCATATTCTTTTCATTGCGGCCGGAGCGTTTCACAAGAACAAACCGAGTGAACTGATGCCCGAGTTGCAGGGGCGCTTTCCGATTCGAGTCGAGTTGACGGATCTGACCAAGGATGATTTCGTCCGAATTCTCACCGAACCCAAGAATTCGTTGACCAAGCAGTATGTCGCGCTGATGGAAACAGAAGGCGTCAAACTGGATTTTGCCAAAGATGCGATTGAGAGCTTGGCGTCGTACGCGTTCAAAGTCAATCAATCCGCGCAGAACATCGGTGCTCGTCGTTTGTACACAATTATGGAGCGGTTATTGGAGGAGCTAAGCTTCGAAGCTCCGGACATGAAAATGGGAAAAGTCAAAGTCAACGCCGCCTACGTGAATGAACGGCTGGAAGAAGTGGCGGACGATGAAGATTTGAGCAAGTACATTCTCTGAGCGGTGACGGTCGCTCCGCTTAGAACTTGGTGGCTTTTCGACTACAAGATTCGTCGCACCTGTGCACGGAAAAGAGTTCCCTAGCCCCAATAACACTCACGTTTTACGCATTACGAAGACTCGAAAATGCCCCCAATCGGCTAGACTTTGGTGGCAATTTAGCCACAATAGAAGTTGGTACAAGCCCCTGATAGGAGCAGTGGTGGAGCAACAAGACTTTGCTACGGATTTCGTTGCCCTAATCAATCATTCACTTTCTTATCTAGATCAAGATATTTCATTCATCAATGGAAACCGCAGCAACTGACGATTTCCTGGACTCGCTCACAAAAAGTGGTTTGCTTTCTCGGTCCGAAATCGAGGCGGCGAAGCGCGAGCATGGGCTGGAGGCCAAGCCAACCGCCAAGGATGTGGCGGACGTGTTGGTGAATGAGGGCATTTTGACACTGTACCAGGCAGGTCGTTTGCTGGACGGCAATCACCGCGGACTTGTCATCGACGGTTACAAACTTCTGTACATGGTGGGGTCCGGCGGCATGGGCTTTGTTTACGCCGCGCAGGAACCAGATTCGCCGTGGAAAGTTGCGATCAAAGTGCTTTCGGAAGAGTTGGAGAAGGATCCCGGGGCACTCTCACGCTTCCAGCTTGAAGCCGAAGCCGGAATGCGGTTGTCCCATCCCAACGTGGTCCGTACGCTGGCGATCAACAAGACGGAAAACATTTACGGCACCATTCATTATGTCGTGATGGAATTGATCCAGGGTGTCAGCCTTGTCGAGTTGCTGGAAATCCGGCGGCCCATTTCGTATCAACGCGCGTCGGACATTATCCTCCAGGTTGCCGAAGGGCTTCACTATGCTCACCAGGATGGTTTGGTGCATCGCGACATGAAGCCAGAAAACCTGATGATTCGTAGCAACGGCTCGGCAAAGGTATTGGATTTTGGTCTGGCGTTGTTGGACGAAAGCGGCCAGGAGTTTGCGATGTCCATGATTCACGGCCAGAACTGCGTCGGCACGGCGGACTTCATCGCGCCGGAACAATCCATCGATAGTTACAATGTGGACCAGCGCGCGGATATCTATGGCCTTGGTTGCACGTTTTACGCGGCCTTAACGTGCAAGGTGCCGTTTCCCACTAAGTCTGTGCCCGAAAAGTTGGAAGCACATCGGACGAAACATCCAAGAGAGATTCAAGAGATTCGCCCCGATGTCCCAGACCGCCTGGCCAAGATCATTCGTAAAATGATGGCCAAGAAACCCGAGGATCGATTTCAATCGTGCGCGGAAGTGGCGGCTTATCTCAAGCCCTTTGCCAAACGCAAAGAAGTGCACTTCGATTTCCAAAAGATCCTGGCCAAACGTGCCAAACGTGCCGAACGGCGGCGTTTGAAAAAGATTCTCCAGCAATCCGGCTCTTCGATCGTGGGCTCGGCGATGAACAGCCGTTTGCAGCAATCCAGCGTGGAAACGATCGTGGGACAGGATACACCTGCGTCGCGCCGCGACGACAAGCCAAACGATCTTGGCCTTCAGTCCACGGACCAATAACA
>CAYFJO010000234.1:0-16263 GCA_964343305.1 uncultured Pirellulaceae bacterium
ACCGGGACTACTTAAATGCGGATTTATCAATGTAATCGGCAATCCGAAATCCAGAATCCGCAATTCAATTGGCACGGTAGACCAACGGCAGGAGTCGCCACGCTTAGAACGTGGACAGTGTGAGTTCAAATCTCACCCGTGCTACTGAAGAGTCGAGAGATGAGGGTCAAGAGACAAAAGCTTCCTGCTCTCGACTCTAGACCCTTGCCAATCGACCAAACAACGTCCTCGTGGAGCAGCGGAGTGCTCGCCTGCCTGTCACGCAGGAGGTCGTCGGTTCAAATCCGATCGGGGACGCTAAAAGGTGTGTGATTTGTCAATTGGAATTTCGCGCAGCGCGGGTGGGCCAGTGCTCATTCGGGTCTCATAAGCCTGAATTGCCGGGTGCGACCCCTGGACCCGTTACTTCACGTTGGATGCTCGACGTTTAACAATTGCCCCGCGGGTGTGACGGACGCATCACAGTCTTCGAAACTGTGGGACAAGGTTCGATTCCTTGGTGGGGTGCTGAATACATGCGCCAACACCGGCGAATTCGCGTTTTCCCGAGGCAGTGGGTGCAGAAATGGGTGCAGTGTCATCGGCTGACAACCCCTGTTCGCCGCTTACAGCACCCACTGTTGCACCCATTCTTGAGCCACCTTCTGATGAACCAATCGCTTGTTGGAAATCATCTTCGGTAACTTTCAAATAGTGCTTCAGCGCAACGACGGGTGAGTTGCCAATCCATGCGGTGGCAACATGAATCGGAAATTGCTTGACGAGTTCCGTTTCGCGGGTTGCTCGCATGTTGTGGAATAGTCGCGGCCACGGCTCAACGCCAGCTTGCTTCAAAATGCGAATGAATTGAGTTCTCAAATTGCTGTTGCCACCTCGATACCGCTGGATGACGTACTCAGCACCCTCTGGTGCTTGTTCAAATGCTTCCACCAAAGCTTGTCGTAATTCGGGGAAGATGGGGATGATTCGTGACGGCTTGCCTTTTTTCTTTGTCTTCGGCGACTGAACGCGGATCCGATCGCTTGCCCAGTAAATGTCACTCCAACAGAGCAAGAGCGTTTCGCTTGGCGTTCGCAGCCCACCGTATCGGGACAAAACCACAATCAACCGCCATTCCGCATTGGGGCAAGCATCAAGAACCTTATCGATCGTTTCACGTTCGACAGTGAATTGCCTTTCTTCATTGACTTCGCTTCCTGCGGCCACTTCCGCAAACGGGTTTTCAAAGGCCGCGCCACGATTGACCGCCAGTTTGAAGATTTGCCGTGCCCGCTTAATGTGCTTGTTTGTCGTCGCTTCAGCGTGGCGCTCCAACAACCACGTTCGCCAGCCGCTTGCTTCTTCCTCCGTGATCGATCTTAGGTCGCGATTTGCACCGAAGAACTCAGTCAGCTTCGTCTGAACTTGGCGAAAATTCGCGACGGTATTGTCCGCTGAATCCTGTTTGCGGCGTTCAATGTAGGCTTGCACGAACGGCCCCAGCGTTGTCGATTCTCGTTTGGGAACCAATGCTCCGAATCCCGCCGTCCTGAGTTTGGCTGCCAAGTCATCGCCAATCTCGACGAGCCACTCGACCGTAGCCTTGCTTGGCGAACCACCTGACACCGATGCCGAAACCAGATCTTCGACTTGGGCACGGATCGCGTCCGCAGCCTTCTTGTTGATCGAGCCAAGGCGAATTGATCGCCGATGGTTGTCCTTATCGTAAAATTGCAATCGATAATGCGTCTTGCCGCCGCGTTTCTCTTTGTGAATGCTCGCCATTCGTCTATTGCTCCAAATCGGAAGTAATCTTTAGTTTCAACACTTCGCCGATCTTGTCGATTGAATCATTTGTCAGCCGGCCGTCACCGCGCATGAACCGCAGTAATTGCGACGCATCGACGCCCGATGCCTTAGAAATGGCGTATCGACTGATCGGTGCGTTTTCGACGATCGCTCGCAGTTGTTCGGAAAATGATTTGCGTTGCCTTTGTGACTTTGCCATCGTTCGATTCTTCCCGGTGTTATTTCTGTTTCGCTGCCATTGTTCTTATCGGGATAGTGGCTAGCAGTCAATTAACAACTGTCGCCATTGGGTCGGTAGCCGATGAAAGCACCGCATAGTTTACACGTTGTGCGAATCCAGCCTGGGCGTTCGAGCGTGGGTTCATCAGACCAGTCGTTCGGATTGATGTGCTGGCCACACAGTTTCGGCTTGTCCGGTTTGGTTAGGACGACAGGGACGGATTGGCTCCACACCGCTTGTAATTGTGCCAGGATTGTTGGGTCCGTCATGATTTTTCTCTTTCAGCGTCTGTGCCCATCAGGGGCGCAGACGCCCTTATGGTCCCTTATGGGATATAGGAAGTGGGCTTCCGCTGTATTTACAGAAAACTTCCGCTGTGCGTAGGAAACCCACTTCCGCAGTACATAGGAACTACGCTTCCTGTGTGAGCGGCAAAATTCGGTAACGCGATACGCCACGGTTCAGCCCGCCACGATACACCACTTTCAAAAGTCCCATTTGTTCAAGTCGTTTGATTGCATCTCCGACACTGCGCGGTGTGATGCCAGCTCGCCGGGCAATGTCCGATTGTCCCGTTGCGGCGGTGCCGTCTTTTGTGTCGCGATACAACACCATCCAGACTCGGACGTCGGCGGCTTTCAAGTCCCGCATCGTGAAGTCCACAAAGTTATTCAGCACCGCGAATCTATCCTCCGCTTTTCTATTTCGCTTACCTTTCGAGGGGACCACGCTGTGTCGGTTCAACGGTGGGAACGTATCGCAACCGTCAAGGATCGGAGGATTGCCTGTTGGCCCGGCGATAATCGTCATGTCAATTGGTTTTGGATTCAGGGTGTTGGTTGTTACGGCCATGCAAGACATTTGCTTTGTCGCCCAATTCAAAATCACCGTCGTTATCGATGCTCAGATTTTTTCCGTCTTCGATTATCAACTTGATCTTCCCCCCACAGCACAGCAGTTCAACATCTTGAGAGACGCCTTTTGTAAGCTGGAGAAATTCGCGTAACAGCATGTCGTTTGTCCTTTCGTTGGCAAAAAACACTCATCATCGTTAATCGTCTGGTGCGGCCTCAGTCTCGTTCCACATCGTTGCAAGTGCGGTTCTCAATTTGCGAGAGTCTTCGCTCATTGGCGGCTCCGCCACAATGAATGATTGTGTTGCCCCGTCAAAATCGAACACGATATCGATCGGTTCGGTGTGTCGCGCCTTGAGGTGTTTCAATTGCACGCCAGCGTCTCGGTATGGTGCCAGAATGAACGCATCATCCGCACCAAACTCCAATTCGGATGATTCGCGAAACGATGCCAGATTCAATCCGTCCGCCGAGTAACTGCTTCGACCCTGTTTGTCTTTGGTGCGAGCCACGGCCGCCACGACGATGACCGCAACGCCCGCGTCGGCGAATTGCCGCAAGTAGTTCATCGTCGCATCGACCGAGCCTCTACGGTCGCCATGCTTGCCCGGCGCGGAAATACGCTGGATGTAATCCAAAACGATCAACTCGGCGTTGAATCCGTCCGCCGTTGCAGCCACGTTCGCCAGATCAAACGGCGGTCGTACAAAACAAAGTCGCTCGGCAATCGCTTCCAAGGTGTTCATTGCCTGGTCGATCCGATCGGCATGACATCTACCAAGTCGTCGATAACGTATGTCATCAACCGCAACACCCGATAACCGAGCGAGTTGACGGTCAAGTAGTACCTTCGCAGGCATTTCCACGTTGCAAACCACAGCCCGCAACGTCGTCGTCAGCCGCAAGGCGTCGATCACACATTGCATCGTAAATGCCGTCTTGCCCGCAGCCGGCGCGCCACCGATGAGAGTCACCCGCTGGGGACCAATCTCGACGCGTGCTAGTTCCCCTCGCCCGACTGGAAATAAGATCGGCGGTTCGCCGGTCAACACATCGTCTCGCCACTGGTCGAACACATCGGCGGCTAGTTGGTAATTCGTTTTCACTGCGCGGCCCACTCCAGGTGCCAGCGTTCACCAGTGAACTTGTCGGCGAAGTTGAGGGATTCGAGCATGACATGTCCATCAGGCACGGCTCGCAATATGTCTCGTACCTCCTCAAGCGTCAGTCCAGTAGCAAAATGAAGCACGCCTTCAAAGGTCGTATACTCGAATTGAATAGGCAGAAAATGAGTGCTTTGCTTGCGGCACAAATCGACTGCTCTAAACAGCGCTTCCCAGTAGTCGGATGGAAGTTCGAAACGAAACGCAAAGCGTGTAACTGTTCTTTCTTTGTTGTCATTCATTTATCTCTCCAATCTTGTTTGTTCTTGTAATTCAATCCACATTCAATTTGTCGTTTCACTTCCTTGGGCGGCAAACCTGCGTCGAGTGCCGACTCGGCCAACAAGGCATGTGCAAGTTCAGACGAACATCCAAACTCGGCGAGATTCGCCGCCGCCGAAAACAGTAAGCGATGTCGATCGCCAAGGCTGGCACCGTCTTGAATGAATTCCCGTGTCGCACGGTTTAGCGTTGACGATCCATTTAGATTGGCTCGTCGCTGCTTGGCGGCTTTGAGTTGACAAGCAACTTGATCAATCGCACCTTGCCAATCATCGACGGCACGCTGGTTCGTTTCAGGTGGTTCTGAAATCTCGAACGGCTCTGGTTCGCTTGCGCGTTCAACAATGGCGTTCGTTTTGACTTTCAGCAGTTCATCGAACGTCAGACACCGTTTATGAAGTCCCGTTCTTGAATGCCGAGAATTCGGTGCGCGAAACGCTCGCACCTTGTCGTAAACACCGTTGTCGATTGCAACCGTAATTGAATCGGCCAAGCGTTCTGCGAAGCATCGCGCAAATCGATTGAAGCCGGTCGACGGCTCGGCACGAAACAACGAAGTCGGCAGGCCGATGTGAAAACCCTTCGAGCCACTAAAGAAGATCAGCAGTTCATTGCCGTCCAAGTCGTATCGCTCGCAGATCGACGCACACAATTGCTGTGCGTCCGTTCTGGCCGCTTGCTGGTCGTTTTCCCGGTCAATGTCCAACCAGAGCCACAACGCAAAGCAATCGCCGTTGTAGCCCTTTGTCGAACCCGTCGAGTTGAGAAAGTCGGCGAATGCCGGGCCGAACGTGAACGCCGAAAGATAACTTTCTTTGTCCACGTCGGCCCGATAGTCACAATCGGCGTAGGCAGCGAATGCCTTTTGCCAATCAGTCAGTCGTCGCTCATTGCGACAATCACCGACGATACGAAATCCGTAGTTCGTCGCCATGATCCACCTCGATCAAATCTTGGTTTCCGTGGAATCGTCGCTGTCACCTTCGTCGGGTGTGCCGTCATCCGGCGCAAAGGCGTCTTTTTCCGGCTCGTCAATGCCGAGTACGTCAAACTTGCGGACCCGATTGAATTCACTGCCATCGTCTTCACGTCGCAATGCAAGTTTCACATTGCAGCGGATGAACCGAGGCAACGGTCGTTCGAGTTGCTCAAGATCGGTAACACCAAGTTTTCCCAAGTCACGCTTCGCCATCGGCAGTGCGGCTGGAGTTAGCCAGATGTCGAGCCAGAAGTGGCGGCCGATGAATTCACCCTCGATTACTTTGAATTTGAGTTTGTATCCTGGCGTGTTCCTTCGGCGGCTTTGTTCCAATTCGCCATTGACGATATGGGCGACGTATTCACCCGGCGGCAACGGTTCAAAATCGCTGGCCGCGTCGGTTTGGTTCCATTGATTGTGAAATCCGTCTAGGCCGCCGGCTTGCTTGAGAATGTCAGAAAGTTTTCCCATGATTTGTACTCCTACGTAATTGAGATAACTTGTAAACGTGTCGACAGTGTTAAATGGCCGGTTTTGCTTTAGCAACGCTGGAGCCGTTTACGCGCCCGATCGGACGTTCTTGCTCTCTCTGAGCGTTCTTAGACCCGCTCTTGAATCGACTCCGTGCGCCGCCAGCCACTAGCTTTCGACGATGTTCTTCTGAAAGTCGCCTATTTGTTCGAGGACGAAGAAGTTGGGCAACTTGTTGGAAGTTGGCAACGTCGAAGACAAAATTGATACCATCATCACCATCCTGGAACACTTCGACGTAGTCGAGAGAAGCTAGTTTGTTCGCGATCGGCCCGCGATGGTTTGTACTCGCACCAAGCAGCGAGCCACCATAGGGAAAGATGTGCCCGTTTCGACACGGGATGATGGCGAGCCAAGGGTCAAGAACCCTGCGTCCGCCCAGTTCGTTTTCGACTCGATAAGAGTTTCCGAATTCAATGCGTAGATCAACGCATTTCGTATGTGTACAATTATCAAGCATTGAGAATGTCCTTGTTCGTTTGCGGCGAGTGAGGGTCAAAATCAGATTGCCCGTTGGTACCAGCCAACGGGTTTTTTTCATTCAGTCGAGTTTGTAGTTGGGCTTGAAGAGTGGATGCCTTGTCACGATCCTTCAGTTGCCAACGTGCAATTGGCCCACGGTGCCGACTTGGCCGATGGCTTCCTCGGCCGCACGGTTGGCTGCGTGGTACTCTGTGTTTATTTGCATAGCGAGCTGTGATTTCTTTAATGCCATCATTTCACCGCCTTTCGAACAGGCTGACAGCCGGCGGCGATCCATTGCTCGATTTCGCCGATGTCCCAACGGCGCGATGCGCCGATCTTATAGCCCCAAGGCATTCGGCCCGCGTCAGCATCGCGAAAGATCGAACGGGCAGATTTCTTCAGAATGACTTCTAGATCTCGAACATCACATAGGCGCCGCCGAACAGCTTCTTCAACTACTTGACTCATTTGACCACTCCTAGATCGTTGTTTGCTGTGCGGTTGCTACTTCGCAACCACCTATAAGGTCAATTTGGCTGGCGCGTGTTTGATTTGGTTGGCGCAGAAAAATGCGAACGCCAGCACGTAAGACGTTCGCATAATGTCAGTTACGAAAGGGATTTTCTGTCAGAAGTTGGCCGTTACTGCCATTTGGTTGATTTGGTCGGCATTTGGCCAGCCAAATGGTAACGACTATGGTCGGCTACCGAACCGGGGTTTCCCGTGCTCATCGCGAAAAAGGTAACGGACTGTGAATTTAGATGTGACTTCACTTTCTCCCGCGGCGCTCATTGGCGGATTCTCCCGAGGTTTATCGTCGTTAGCGTGAACGAGTTTTCGTAGGCGGCTGCTAAGATCGCCAATTGCGCTCGATAATTGCTGAGACACACTCTTAATTGTTGTCCGCAAATCATCTTGGAGAATGCCGCTGCCTTCAGATGCGGATGGGATGTAACCAAATCGTCGAAGCAATTCTTTTTTGGGTGCAGTTTTGCCGTCGTCCGACTTTGCAAGTTCGTCGAGAAGCTCTTTCCACTGATCGCCTGGAAGATCCAGTATCGTTGCTGCTCCTTTTGGGAATACGCTAACGTGTTGGGGCACTTGGGGTAGAGCCAGATAATTGCCGTTCTCCCAAATTCCGATTGCCAGGTCTGCCCATTTCTCCACAGTTAGCACAACCGTTTTAAATTGTGATTCTTGCTGGTTGCCCAATTGGCTAACCTCTACATCAATGTGATCCGCAAAACCGATTTCCTTAAGAACTTCAGGATGGTCATTTACGAGCCCTTGCCACAATTGCCCAGTCGAGCCATCTTTATCCAACTGCCGAAACTGGGTGACCATATTGGGTTTTCCACCAAAGTTTCTAAGTACAGCTTGGTCGATCTCGTCAACAACGAATCCTGCATGCCTTCCGGCCCAACGAAGGGGGCGGCAAGCTCATTCTCGGCGTGACCAACACCCCGCCACGTCAGATCGTCGACACGGGAGCCATCCCGGACACCGACCACACGGCTTCGCAAATCTTCAACAAGCTGCGGTTTCGCGTGGATGTCGAAGCACTCAGCCACACCGACGGCCGAGTGGTAATCTTCCACATCCCGTCCCGTCCGCGCGGCACGGCTTATCAGTACGAGGGCGCGTACCTGATGCGCTCGACCGAAGACACTGTCTCGATGAGCGAAGACCGACTGCGGCAGATCTTCGACGAGGGCAAACCCGACTGGTTGAGCACCTATGCTGTCGAGAATTGCACGGCCGAGGATGTCGTCCGTTTGATCGACACGCAGAGCTACTTCGACATGCTCAACCTTCCGTATCCTTCGACACGCGATGCAGTCTTGGAGCGGTTTCAGTCCGAGCAGTTGATTGAAAGGGCGGGCGATGCATGGCGAATCACGAATCTCGGCGCGGTTTTGTTTGCCAAGCGACTCGAAGATGTCGGACTGGCTCGTAAGGCAGCAAGAGTGATCGTCTACGACGGCACGAACAAACTCAACACGCGCTTGGACAAGCCGGGAGTCAAAGGCTACGCCGTGGGATTCGAGGGCCTAGTCGATTTTGTCGGCAGCCTGATTCCCACGAATGAAGTTGTCACGAAAGCCTTGCGTCAAGAAGTCCGGATGTTTCCGCTAGACGCCATCCGTGAGTTGGTCGCCAACGCGCTGATCCATCAGGACTTTACAGAAACCGGCACGTCGGTTCGAATCGAGCTGTACGATGACCGGCTTGAAATCTCGAATCCAGGCCAGCCGCCGATTCCGACGGAGCGCTTCATCGACGAGTACCAGTCACGCAACGAAACATTGGCGGATCTGATGCGACGCCTCGGCATTTGTGAGGAAAAGGGCAGCGGCATCGACCGTGTCGTGTTTGCGTGTGAGTTCAACCAACTGCCAGCGCCGGACTTTCGCGTCGGCGACGTGCATACGATTACCGTGCTGTTTGCCCACAAAGAATTCGAGGACATGGATCGGACCGACCGCATCCGAGCTTGCTACCAGCACTGTTGCCTGAAATACGTGATGAACGAGCGGATGACGAACCAGACTTTGCGCGAGCGGTTCAAGCTCCCAGACGGCAGAACCGAGTCGGTTTCTCGTGTCCTTCGTGACACCGCAGATGCAGACAAAATCAAGTTGGCTGACCCAACCGCAACCTCGACGAGGTATCGGAGTTACGTGCCGTTTTGGGCCTGACCGCTGTTTAGATACCACTGTCCGCGCAAATGCGGCTTTGTCGTAAACCGCTGCTACAAAACAAGATCCTTATTTAGACGCAAATCGCCAAATGCCGCAATTCAACGAATCCACCGTCGAAGACGCTGCCCTGTCGTGGTTTGGCGAATTGGGCTATGCCATCTTGCACGGGCCGGAAATTGCGCCGGGTGAGCCAGCGGCTGAGCGGGATTCGTTTGGCGACGTGGTGTTGGTCGGAAGATTGCGCGAGGCGATCAACCGGTTGAATCCGGCCATCCCGCAAGAAGCACACGACGAAGCGTTGCGGAAAGTGTTGCGGCCCGATTCGCCGTCGCTGGTTGGGATTAACCGCAAGTTTCATAAGATGCTGCGAGACGGTGTCGAGATTGAATATCGGCGCCAAGATGGGTCGATCAAAGGTGACCATGTTCGCCTGATCCACTTCGACGACGAAACACAAAACGACTGGTTGGCGCTGAATCAATACACGGTGATTGAGGGTCAACACAATCGCCGTCCGGACATCATCGTGTTCGTGAATGGTTTGCCACTGGCGGTGATTGAACTGAAGAATGCCGTCGACGAAGACGCGACGGTCTGGAGTGCTTGGAATCAACTTCAGACTTACAAGCAGCAGATTCCCTCGCTGTTCAATTGCAACGAACTACTGGTCGTCTCAGATGGCTTGGAAGCTCGCGTCGGATCACTTACGGCGAATAAGGAATGGTTCAAAGTCTGGCGAAGCATCGAAGGTAATGGAGATGCGCCATCATCGCTACTAGAACTCGAAGTGCTCGTCCGTGGCGTCTTTGATCGACAACGTCTGCTGAATCTGCTGCAACACTTCGTGGTGTTTGAGGAAGACACCGACAGTGATCAAGTCTATAAGATCATCGCGGGTTATCACCAGTTCCATGCCGCTCAGCAAGCGGTGGACGCAACCGTCGTTGCCTCGCAACCGGACGGCGACCGTCGCTGTGGCGTGGTCTGGCACACCCAAGGATCGGGCAAGAGTCTGTCGATGCTGTTCTATGCCGGGCAGATCATCCTGCATCCAGCGATGAACAACCCGACCCTGGTTCTGCTGACTGATCGCAACGACCTCGACGATCAATTGTTCGGCCAGTTTCAGCGCTGTCACGAGTTACTACGCCAGCAGCCGATCCAGGCAGATGATCGAGAACACCTGCGCAAGCTGTTGCAGGTCGCCAGCGGTGGTGTGGTTTTCACGACAATTCAAAAGTTCATGCCCGACGAAAAAGGCGCCACGATGCCGGCGCTGTCCGACCGTCGTAACATCGTGGTAGTTGCCGACGAGGCTCATCGAAGCCAGTACGACCTGATCGACGGGCTGGCGCGCAACATGCGAGATGCGTTGCCGCACGCCTCGTTTATTGGCTTTACAGGGACTCCCATCGAGCAGAACGACGCCAATACGCGAGCGGTGTTTGGCGAGTATGTGTCCGTCTACGATATTCAGCAAGCGGTCAAAGACAAAGCAACCGTTCCGATCTATTACGAGAGCCGAATCGCCAAGCTCGCCCTCGATGAAAAAGAAATTCCAGTTATCGACAGTGAGTTTGAGGAAATCACCGAAGGCGAAGAGGAACAGCGCAAAGAGAAGCTCAAGACGAAGTGGGCCGCCTTGGAAGCCCTGGTTGGGGACGAAAAGCGGATTCGACTGGTGGCCGAAGACTTGGTCGAACACTTCGAGCGGCGACGCGAAGCGATGGACGGCAAAGCGATGGTCGTCTGTATGAGCCGGCGGATTTGTGTCGAGCTATACAAAGAGATCGTTGCCTTGCGTCCCGACTGGGCAAGTGCAACCGACGATGATGTCGAAGCCGAACGGGACAAGGACTGCGTTGTGAAGATCGTCATGACCGGTTCAGCAAGCGATGAACTCGAATGGCAACAACACGTTCGCACGAAACGGAAACGCAAGGAGCTTGCCGGACGGTTCAAGGACACCAACGACCCATTCCGAATCGTCATTGTTCGCGACATGTGGCTGACTGGTTTCGACGCCCCTTGTCTTCACACCATGTACGTCGACAAGCCAATGCGGGGCCACGGGCTGATGCAAGCCATCGCGCGCGTGAATCGAGTCTTCAAGGACAAGCCGGGCGGACACGTTGTCGACTACTTGGGGCTCGCCGATCAGTTGAAGGTAGCCTTAGCAACTTACACCGAGAGCGGTGGAGCCGGCGCGCCGAGTATCGACATTGCCGAGGCCGTCGCCGTAATGCTGGAGAAGTACGAAGTCTGCCGCGACATGCTGCATGGCTTTGACTGGTCGAAATGGACAACGGGAACGCCGGCGGAGCGTCTCGGATTGTTGCCACCGGCTCAGGAACACATCCTCGCTCAGGAAGAAGGGAAAGCACACTACACGAAAGCCGTTACGGACCTCTCACGGGCGTTTGCTCTCTGTGCAGCTCACGACGAGGCCATCCGCATTCGTGACGACATCGCATTCTTCCAAGCCGTGCGGGCGGCACTCGTGAAGCCTTCGGGACAACAGAAATCGAAAGAGGATCTCGATCAAGCAATTCGCCAACTCGTCTCTAAGGCGATTACTGCCGGCGATGAGATCATTGACGTCTTCTCGGCAGCCGGTTTGAAGAAGCCTGACATTTCGATTCTTTCCGACGAATTCCTGGCTGAGGTGCGGGGACTGAAGCACAAGAACCTCGCTGCGGAACTGCTGGAAAAGTTACTGAAAGACGAGATCAAGACACGTTCGCGCCGCAACGTGGTTCAATCGCGGGCTTTTAGCGAGATGTTGAAGCAAACGTTGAACAAGTACCACAACCGCGCGATCGCCACGCAGGAGATCATCGACGAATTGCTCAAGCTCGCCAAAGAGATGCGTGACGCAACACAACGCGGCGAAGAACTCGGCCTGAATGACGACGAGATTTGCTTCTACGACGCCTTGGCGGTAAATGAGAGCGCTGTGCAGGCGATGGGAATTGACGAACTGAAAGTCATCGCCGCCGAACTCGTCACCAGCGTCCGCAAGAGCGTAAGCATCGACTGGACCGTCCGTGAATCTGCTCGTGCCAAGATTCGCGTCATGGTCCGCCGAATTCTTCGAAAATACGGCTACCCACCAGACCTTCAGGAATCAGCGACGAAGTTAGTACTCGAACAAGCCGAAGCGCTTTGCGCGGATTGGGCAGCGTAACATGAAATCAGGGGGTTAATCATGCCATCGAAAGAGGACGCAAAACGTGAGTATGAAGAGTTCCGAGAACAGTTTTCTCACGATAAAACTGCATCTGAATCCGGTGATTGGTTCATCAATTTGGTCAAGTGGATGCTCGAAAACTACTCAAAGAACGTTGATGCGGACTATATCAAACGCACTTACCCTGGAGCCGGTTCTGACAACCAAGCAAAGAAGGCGATCAGTCTAGCCGCAAAGTACGCATCTCTAGTCGGTGGGGCATCCGGAGCGGCAATAACTGGATTGGAATTGTCTATACCAGCATCCGCAGGCACCAGTTCGCTTATTGCGGTTCCGTCCATCGGCGCAGCGGTTCTTGCTGACGTCGCTGCAACCACTCGAATTCAATTGCGAACGACTTATGATTTGTCAGTCATCTATGACGCACCTCTTTCCGTGGAGGATGCGGACGACTGTTACTTCATCTTCATGGCTGCGATGGGAATTAAGGCTTATGAGGCGGTCGGAAGTGTGGCGAAGGCTGTTTCGCCACGAATAATCGCATACAACGTTCGTAAACTCCTGCGCACCGGACTACGAAAGGGCCTTGTAATGGCTTTTTCGCGGGTTGCGGGAACGAAGCTTGCGAAGAAGCTAACCGAGCGAGCAATGATGAGATTGTTAGTTCCGGGAATCAACATTCCACTTTGTGCAGGCGGAAACTATTGGTTCACACGAACGATGCTGAGTACCGCGCGAAGTCACATGCGGCGGCGTGGAGCAGTGGTACAGCCGCTCATTCGGTTATTTTTCAGCGATTCGAGCATTTCACCGCTCTTGCCGTTGAAGGCAATGATCGCAGTGATGGAATCCCCGCAGCGAGAGGGTTGGGATGGGATGCAACTTGAAGCATTGCGGTATTCACAGTCCTACCTCGCACTTTCTGATAACGAAATTGGCGAACTGGATGGCTGGTTTGAACGTGGCGTAGGGCACGTTCTTGGCGAACTGCCAGAATTATCGGCAAATGAAGGCGAGGCGCTGATCGATTATTTGACCACTTGTGCAGCGCTCGGACTCAAGGACCACGACCAGAAGTACGGCGAGTCAATCAATCAGATTGCAAAACGACTCGATGCAGACTTCTCTCAAACCTCAATCGCAACAAAGAGAAAGAAACTCTAACGTAAGAATGCATCGACCATCTTTGCCCAACTTAACGATTGAAATTCGCGTCCAAGATTCCGAGTTGTAGGACAGGAGTCCCGTTTAAGATGGGGCCGGGGGCTTGGATAACATTCTGACGTTCCATCGGGGGACGTACCCCCAATTCATCTCACTCGATGACGTTGCGTGAAACAACCGAGTCTGCTGTCAACAGACCTGCCAGATGGGTAGTGGGTGACTTTGAAGAAAAGAAGCCCGGCTTTTCCGAAAAAGCCGGGCTTCTAAAACGCAAAATCACCCACTACCGTCAGATGCCGACGGTAGCGAGAAATCACATATTCGGCCCCATCTGGCGCTTGCTCCAACGCTTCGGACAAGATCACACGTAATTCGGGGAGCAGCGGTACCACAGTGAGCGTCTCAGGCCGCGGCTCGTTCAACCCATCGCCATTTGGTCGACCAGTTGCCCAACTGCGATCGGTAGCTCTCGGATATGCCCGATTTTGTACCACTTTCGTTAGCGATCTGTTCACACCCAAATCCCGATAAACGCAGAACGCGCCAAACGCCTTCGCTGGCTCCGCGTCCTGCATTTCCCACGGTTTCCTTTCGAGCGATCCATCTTGAGCAATCATGGTTCATTATAGACAAATTGTTCGATGGTTCCGTGAGGTGGCGGCTGTTACCGTTTGAATTCATTCAGTGTATTCCCTTCAACGCGATAGTGAACTTCAAAATCGTGGAACTTTGGCACAAGTCGCTCGCTTGTTGGCACGTGCTTCGTCGCGCTGCATAAGCAAAAACGTGACGGACAATCACGCTCGCGGTGCGCGCTGGCCGTGTCAAATTGTCAAAGAACAGGATACCGATTCGGCGATTACCGGAATTCTCGGCGTCAAATTCTCGTCTAGTTGGTCGTTTTGCCAACCAAAGTGTGTGCGCAAAAATCGGTGGACCAGTGCATAACGATCGGCTTTGATGTCGCGGCAGTGGCGATCGAAGAGTCAGGCTAATTTAATCTACTTTCTCGTCCGTGGTGAGAAGGCGTGCCTCGCCGTTGAGCAATCTAAATCTCATGCCATTAATTTGATATCTAGTCTTGTAGGTCCGCAAGCCAAGACTTGAGTTGATTACAAGATTCCCAGGCGTCGACAATCGAGAAGTGTCTCCCACCCAGTCAATTAGTAAACTGCTGCCCAGCGCTGCTTGAATGCGAACCCGTTTCATAGGTCGAGTCATCACACGTACTCGGAGTTGATGATTCTGCCCGATCGTCAGCGGGTCGTGCTGTTTCCTCGTTTCGTTTTGAGGTGGAGGTTTGTTGTCAATTCTGTTCAACCCAACAATACGATCGTTATGCGAATTGAACTGCAACAAGACGTGGGATTCCTCGACGGGCAACACCAAACTAATTGAGTTCTGAATTTGGTGGGGGACGAAATCGACTGTTGCCTCGTAGCTTCCTTGAACTAAAAGGGGCATTTGAATAACGCAAGGCATTTTGTCATCGGAAACGATACCTTCATTATTTTTCTCCCAAGTACCTTGCACCGTATCTCGATCAATATGCACTTTTGAAAGTAGATCAATTTCTTCACCAAGTTCGATTTCCTTTCCCGGTTTTTTCTCGTATAGATGAAATGCTTTTCCACTTAATAATTCAAGGCGTGCATGAGTCAACTCAGCAAAAGCTCCCCAGCTGAAGAATCCGGGAGTGTTCACTGGCAATTTCCAGTGCTCGATTTCGCCGAGAGAATCAATGGGACCTCGCCATCGCGTCAACGGTTTGCCATCCAATTGAACGTCAATACTGACCTCAGGATCCGCCCTTGTCACTTCAATCATGACTTCGTGTTCGACATCAAGTCCAAGATCGGTCTCGACCACATTGTGATCCCTGCCGTGCAGTCGAACTCCATCCAAAACTTCGAATCCAGCTTTGCCTTTATCAAAATCGAACTGTACTTGCTTATCCCGAACCGGTAGATAGATCAGAGTCACTCCGTCCCGCCTTCGAAGAAACCGGACGGTCAGCCGGTAATCTCCCAAAACTTGCACGGGAATGCCAAGTCGAAAAACGCCATGGTTGCCGGTAGGACTCTTAATAGTCGAACCGTCGCGAATCCAAACGCCTGATGCTGCGTCACGATCGAGGTCGACTAAATCCAACAGATTGTTCGACTCCGTTGAATTGAGAGGGGGACGTGGATCATTGAGGAGATAGATCGCATTTGATCCACCATTTTGCCGGCCCGGATGCTCAACGTCAGCTACGATCGTGTTGCCGGAAGCCGTAAACCTCGCATCTTCGACTCTTGCTCCCAGTTCAACCCCAAAGATTTCGACACCCGCGTGAACGTCCCAGAGTCGCACAGTGCCATCACCACTTGCCGTAAGCAACCTCGAACCATCCGCGTTGAAATCGACACGACTTATGTACGAATTGTGCCCGCTCAAATCATAGAGTTTCTTCCAGGTTGCAGTGTCCCAAAGTTGTACTTCATGGTCATATGACCCGACGACGAAGAAACGGCTATCAGGGCTGAACTTCATCGTGATTGTGTTCAAGTTCCACTCATGAACAAGTCTCTGATCCGCGACGGTGTACACACTGTTCGTAAATTTGTGTTTGGTCACAACGTATTTACGATCCGGACTGATTGCAACAGGCCTGCCTCTAAGCATCGTCAAGTGATCGGCCAAGCTCGTCGAGTCGTTCTCAATAATCGTTGAATTGCGAGAGTGATTGAAAAAAGTCAAAGACATCTTCGCATTTGGGGTGAATTCCAACGCATTCAAACTGCGAAGTGAGTCTTCCATGACAAGGTGCCCATCTTGGACGTCCCATAGTCGAAATTGGCCGTTTACATTGGCGGCGATGAATCTGCCGCCAGGTGAAAATGCGATTCCTTTCACCTCATCTCCTATGGAACTAAATGATTT
>CAYFJO010000235.1:0-16166 GCA_964343305.1 uncultured Pirellulaceae bacterium
CAAATTACTCGGTTCCTAGAATCAATTGGTCGCTCTATGGAAGCGTTTGCTTTAGCCACCGAGCCACGGTTTTAAGAACACTCATCCGGCCGATGCAGCCGACAGAAATCAAACGCGCAGCGCTGTTTAATGATTCAGAATTACGAATGAGCGCCAACAATGTGCGCGACGTGATTCGTTATCTAGAAAGCAACGGCCTTGTCCGACAAGTTCATGCGCGAAAGAAAGTCCATCCTCGTTACGGACTATCGGAAAAAGGGATTTTGTTTCAACAGTTGTTAGCACAGGCAGGGGTGAACCGATGATGCAGGCCGCCCAAGATCTCGAGCGTCGGTGTCGGCAATTAGTGCATTCTCTGGACGCGAAATCAGATCCGACGGATTCTGTTGTTGAAGAAGTTGCGTTGACGCTCGATCAAATTGACGATGTTCGGAGGCAGGAAAAGCGACTGCGTGACCGTCTAAGTGATCGAGAACTTGATTTGAAATCAAAGATCATGAATCTTAAAACGCCGCTGCTTGAATATGACTGGGACAAGTGGGCACGCCGCAAGCAAATGGTGCACGGGCTCGAAAAGAATCTCAGCGGGATTGAACAGCAAGTTCAGCGGTTGGCGGTTGATCGTGAAAGCAAAATACACGGGTTGCTGGATCGGTTGTGGGGGTTGTGGAAGATGAGGGATCAGCTTGGTGATGGTGAACCTCAACAGAACCAGATTGATGTAGCGTAACAGCTAGATCAGCAGTGTGGCTGGTTCACCGATAGGCGATGGGTGGCGTACCACGCAAGCATCGCATCGACAGCCTTAGCGCAGACTAATTCAACAGCCCAACATCTGCCAGAAAAGCACTGCGCCCCAATCAAAGAGGTGTGCCCGCCAAACCGCGATTAACCGCGGTGGAAGTGGGCCACGCAAAACACGAAAGTGGTACCGTTTTAAACCGCGCGCAAGATACCAAGTTGTTTGCCGAAAGGACCTTGCGTTCACCAATCCAGTTCGTTCCTTAAATAGCCCCGCCTGTTTCGTTCAGCATGGATGTCAATTATCTGCTCAACAAATTCGAACCACTGCTACCAGAGCAAACGGCGAAATGGCGACGAGCACTTGACATCGGCGATCTCAAGGTCAAGCAACTCCTTGAGCACCATATTCGCCACGCGGCTTACAAAACACTGGGGGATGTCCGCAACAGACTCTTGCTCTCGCTTCCACCGCACGAGAAATCAAGGGGCACGTTTCATCTCGGCACCACTTTGTACGAACAGCCAAAATGGGATTTTGGATTGACTTCAAAAGAGCTGCTGCAAAATATTGCAATCTTTGGAAGATCGGGATCAGGAAAAACCAATGTTGCGTTCTCTCTCATGCAACAATTCGTTGAAAAACGAGTACCGTTTCTTTTTTTGGATTTCAAAAAGACTGCCCGACATTAACTGCCGAACATTCCCAACAGCCAGAAAAGGTTGCAGGTGTTCACGCCTGGCAGCACGATTAGCCCATGCCCGTTCAGTCCATTTGTCGTCCCGCCCGGTGTTGAGTCAAACGTGTATACCAACCATGTTGTTGATGCCCTGGCAGCCGCGTTCACGCTTGGGGATGGAGCAAAACATCTCATCAGAAAATCGCTCCGTACGTGTTATGAACAATCAAACGCGGCTTCCATTGAAACATTAATTGATGCCCTAGAAAGTACCGAAGCAAAGGGCCGTATTGGAAACTGGAAGGTCACTGCCCAGCGAGCGTTGGAAAGTTTGGTTCCCTTGGTAGATGCAAGCGCCACGCAAAAAACACAGGCAGATTTTACTCAATCACTTTTGCAGCAAAACACGATCATCGAGCTTGATTCGCTCGATCAAAGTCTGAAGATGTTTTTGGTGCCAATTTTGAGCTTCTGGATTTATTCGGCGCGGCTTGCGGCTCCTGAGCGTGAAACGCTCAAATTCATCATTGTTGTTGAAGAAGCTCACAACGTGTTGTATCGGCAAGATCATCGATCCAACGAATCTTTGATGGGCATGCTCCTGCGGCAAGGACGCGAACTCGGATTATGCTTTATGGTCATCGATCAGCAGCCACATCTCTTGTCCAGCGCAGCGCTGGGAAATTGCTACACCACGATTTGTCTCAACCAAAAAGATCCAACCGACATCAATAAGGCGGCAAGTTTGTCTCTGCTTGATGAATCGCAAAAACCCTGGTTAAGCCGACTGCCTGTTGGTGAAGGTATTGTGAAATTACAAGATCGATGGACACAGCCATTCCTGGTTCGGTTTCCGCTTGTGCAATTAAACAAGGGAATGGTTACTAATGAGTTGTTGAAACAGTTTGTGAACGGGAAAATCAGCCATAAAACTCTCCGAACGCGTACTGGTGCTGATTCGCTTATAAGTCAACGCGTTCGGCAAGATGCTTTTTGTGTGGATGAGCACACATTCGCACTGCTAAGAGATGTGCTCTTGCATCCAGATGATGCAGTAAGAAATCGATATAAGCGATTGGGATTCAGCGTTGACCGCGGCCACCGCTACAAGGAACAGTTGCTGCACCATCGTCTCCTCGGGCAAGAATCGATTAAGGTGGGGAAGACGTATAAGACAACACTACATCTCGCCGACGAAGCAACACCGTTGCTTATCGGTTCACTTGATCCAAATAGTATGAAGATCACCAACGCTTCACTCGTCCATGAGTTTTGGAAGCACCATCATGCGCGCGTCTATGCCAAGCAAAGTTATCAGGTAGAAATTGAACGCGAGCGAAATAAGGGAGATCCGGCACAGGGGCGTGTTGACATTTGTGCCCACAAAAATGGCCCGAACACGCCTGAACGTGTTGCCATCGAGATTGAAACTGGGAAGTCTGATGTGATTGGAAACGTACAGCGAAACTTGCTAGCTGGGATGACGAAAGTCGTGGTTGTCGCAACAGATGAACGCGCGATGACGAAAGTTGAACTAGCTCTTGCACACGAGGGGTTGTTGATTCCGGGTCGAGTTGCCTTGGTCATGGCATCGTGTGAATCACTATGATTGCGAAGTCTGAGCATTGATGTTGATCGCGGTTTGGAACAGCACCACTTTCGCGGACTAAACAAAACCTATGCCAAAAACTGCTAGAAGAAGGCCGGCCATCAAACAACAGCCCCAGCGTTTATTTCGAATTACGCCGCGTCTCTCCACCGTTTCTCTTTGTTCCATCTTGGTCGCGACTATTGTTAACAGCGTCAAAAATCGCCTGACCTAGAACATGACTCAACGCAGATGGTGTCACGACGATTGCCCCACTGGAAAGTGCTTCTCTGATCTCCACTTCGCTTGACGTGGCAACGACCTTTGGTATCGCCAAATCAAGCATGGATTGAAGATGTTCTGTTGATCCGATGATCGCAACAACAGGCTGGTGTTTATCCATATGCTCCAGGTGCTTCGTCGAGCGTTGTTGCTTCACAGGATACACGAATTCCCTTGATGGACTTGATCGTGTCTCGAAAAGCCGTGTCGCCGCCTACGACCAGAACTTCCATTTTTCTTCCTCTGTGCGAATCTTGATACGCCGTCGCGGATTGTAACCGATAGAGAACGACCTGTTAAGAAAATGCTTTGGCAGAACAGTCCATCTAGAATTACGCACTCATCATTTCAATGTAGACACTTAGTAAAATGCAACTACGATTTCAATTTAGTCGTGATGTATTTCATGCACTTACTGCACCTTGGTTTTTCTGCTTTGGTTCGCCACTTATGCCCACAATGTTTACACGTGATTAGGTCAGGTAGATCTGCAACAGAGGCTTTCCTTGATTTTGTGAGTTTTGGAATTGCAAGATTCAAACTAATAGCGACTACCTCGTTCATACTCACTGAAAGTTTTTGAGCGCACTTGGCAAGATCGTTGATAAGTCTTGTTGGTAATCGAAACGTGCGATTCTCATGTGGTTCTTCTTGAGGCGGCCTGCCGGCACCTTTTCTCTTACCTCCCCGTTGCTTTGTTTGATGAGAAGTTGTCGAAGCTTTTTTTGTTCGTCGTTTCTTAACCACGTGCTTTCCTTTCGCCGCGTCAGTAATCACGCGTCCAATTGATATCGCATCTCGTTTCAACTCTAGAAATAAACGCACCTGTATTCAATAATTGCTCTTAGCGTAACGAATAAGGGTGCGTATTATTCTAACTGCTTCTAACAAGTCGTGCGACTTGGATTTCTAATGCGGGAATGTCACTGACCGCTTCAAACGGTGACAAAGACTCTTGGAGATGTTTCGATGTCAGAGACTAGTGATGGTGAATTGTTGTTTGAGGCTGTGGTTGCGGAAACGAAATTGGACTTTCGTAAAGCTCTGAGAAGTTATGCAGCGACTGTCATGCAAAAGCGTGATGACGAGAAGGATGCATTGCTTGAGTCGAAGGATGGTGCGAGTGAAAATGTTTCGTTGTTGCTCGGCAATCAGGAAGTCGCGGTGCAGGCTGAAGCTGATTCAGTTCGGGGGACGTTTGCAGAAAGCAATGATGCTGAAGTGCCAGGCGAGCAATCTGCGACCGACTCAGATCTCAAAGGGGTGAAGTCAAGCGCGGATCGCTTGGGATTGGGAAAAAAGTCGGTCAAGAATGGAAAGTGAGTGCCGATTGGAAAATGAAGAGCCGTCCTGACAGGGGCGGCTTTTTTTGTGGCTGCTGCCAGAGATTCACTCAGTTCGAAGAATAATGGTTTCTCGGCGCGCCTCACACCCCGCGAGTTGTTGGAATTTGCTGCGAGCAGAATCTGCCGTTTGCCCACTTACGCGGCCAGTACAGTGAAGATGAAATCGAATTGCTGGTGACGAAAGTCAGACTTGCGCTAGAAGCGCACCCGGCCGCCACCCGTCGGCTCGAAATCGGAATGTCATCACCAGTGGACCATGCGCAATCAACCGCAGAATTTGCGTTGACAGAAGCAGAACTAGCATGGGCGAAAGAGGATTTGCGTCGCACGCTCGACAAGCTTAAGTTGGCGACGAAGGAAATGAGACGATTCTATGAGACGTCACGCATCATTTACCGGGAAGGGCGGCTCCCCGTTTTCAATTTATTGGCGGCTGAAGACCAACTTGCAGAAACCGAACTAGCCTTGATTCGATTGAAAAACGTAGTCGCACGCGAAGAACCACATCTGCTTGCAGGCAAGGCGAACACCGATCGAGAATCGATCCTTTGCCGGAACGAAAGGAAGACCCAGACGCTTGGTCGCGGCTTGCGCGGCTTGTCAACTTTCATCGCCGGCGGCCAGTCTTCACCGAAAGCACGGCGAATTGGCCACAATTCACCAACAAAACGCTGCCACAAGCAACGGGAGCAATGACGCGTTTGTCTCTCATTCGTAACGCCATTGTAAATCGCGCGATGGAACTAACAGGTATTTGATATCGTCTATGAGATTCCAGTTGCGAGGTAAAGTCAATGCAATCAATTCTTGGCGCGTGCGGCGTGAATCGTCGGGAGATCCTTTGTTTGAGATCGTTTGTTTGTATCCTGCTTTGTGTGCCAGTGTCTGCTGTCATCGCCGAACAAAACGGCGCGGTTTCGACATTGGCGAATCACGGTATCGAACCGACTGCGGACTCCATCCACGCGTATCTTATATCTCTGGTCAAGGACGGAGACGGTCGCGCACAATACTCCGAATGGATTCGTCAACTTGGTGATTCGTCGTTTTGGCAAAGGGAAGCGGCGACACAATCGTTGCTGCAAGCTCGCGTCGCACACATCGACTTGCTGGAAAAAGCCACGTCGTCCAAAGATCGTGAAGTACTGTTCCGAGCCAATCTGATCCTCGAACAACTTCGCAAGCACCCACCCGACAAGCGACGCGAGGAGGTGCTACGGGCGGCGTTCACGGTTATTACCGAGAGACGCATCAAGAACCTCGCCGACTCGCTCTTGGCGGTGATTCCGATTTGCGGTGAGCCGATTGTTCGACGGCTTGGCGTTGAGGCGCTTAGGGTCACGGCACAAAAGGAAGATCTGGACGCCTTGCGCGCGGTTCTAATCGCCAGAATGCCAACATTGCGAATTGCCGCACTTGCCGCGCTGGAGCAACTGCTGGGTGACAATGTCGTGAGCGATGCTGCCAATCTGCTGGATGACCCATCCGATGAGGTTTGTATGGCGGCCGCTCATACACTGGCGAATCTTGGCGACCGGCGGTCATTGTCCACCCTTGGGCACCTTTTAGGCTCGGAAGCATCAATAGTACGGTCTCGCGCGGCACATACCTTGCGACAACTCTCGGGGCAAACTTTTGGTTTTGCTGCCCAAGATAATCAGGATGCACGGAAGACCTCGATGGAAAAATGGCTTGCCTGGATCACGGACAACGGCCGAACGGCAAAGCTAATGTTTCCGGTCAAGGACTTCACAGTTGACACGCGAGGACTCGTGCTTCATTTTTCGTTCAGTAAATCCGACAACCCGGCCGTCGATCAAAGTGGCTGTGACAACCACGGCGCGCTGCACAATGCCCGACACGTCGAAACGGGACACGTCGGCGGAGGCTGTTATTTGGATGGCCGCGGCGATTTTGTTCGGGTGGCCAACAGCAACAATCTGGAGATTCGCGACAAGTTGACTCTCGCCGTGTGGGTCAAGCTCGACTCCTTCGCGCCCGGTGGATATGGCAACGAGGAGGGCCACATCATCAAGAAGGGCGATCCACTGTGGTGGAATCCCAGTTACGGGTTGGGATTTCGCAAAGGTAGTGGCAGGGCGAAGTTTGTCATCGGCCATCCGAAAAGTCCTGTTAGCCGAGGTGGAGCAGATCTTTACAGCGAAACGACTCTAAAAACCGGGCAATGGCATCACCTCGCTGGCACCTATGACGGTAAGTCCGCCAAACTATACATCGACGGCCGTCTCGACTTGGAAAGGAAATACGAAGGCACGATTCGAAGCGATCGCGCACCGCTGATGATTGGCGGCGGCAAACTTTTTAGCAAAACGGACTTTGCCAATCATTTTGCTATCACCGGAACGGTTGACGATATCCGCATCTACCATCGCGTGCTCACCGCCGATGAAATTGGGTTATTGTTTCAAGAGTAGTTTTTGACTGGCGACCCGCTGGCCAATGCTCGGCGATCTCCGGTCTGCTCGCGACGCGACGTATTTGAATAGCGGATAGGTAATACGTTGGTGGGCATCTTTTTATTGGGTCCCGCGCAGAAGAGCGACGGGCAGACGGTTCATGTTGTCATCGAGATGCCGGTGCAGTCACCTTGGGGCTTACGGCGGGATTAATCGTGGTGACCATGTGCGGCAGCAGCGACTTATGAAATCGATCGGGCACACGCCGCGCCGAAAGCAGGTCGCGATCACACGCGTGAGGACTTGCTGCGACATTCGCCATGACGATCAATCGAGTCCTCGAACGTGGGTTCATTCGATACAACGAAAAAGCCCTTTGGGGTGGGGCAGTACTCCAAAGGGCACATGGGGCCGCATGTTTTTGGGGCAGAAAAAGAAGGCGGCCCCTTCTCAATCTATTTCCATTTTCGTCGGAGATGCCAAATCGTCAATCCCCTACAACGGCGAAGCGCAATGCTATCACTTGACTGACTTAACCGCTTCCAGTTGGCACTTGGACTTTCGTGAAATGTAGTGCGCGCAACGATTCGGGCGGCAACGAGCCATCGTCACTTTCCGGTAGTGGTTCTTCCCAATAGGTTGGTCTTACAAAGTGCGAACGCCCCAGTGAAAGCGCGTGTTGCCATTCATCGCGGACGTGTGATGATTGCATCGCATTGTTGGACCAGAACAATTGAAACACGTCAGCTTCTTCGATCAATTCGAGCAGCCGTTCGTTCCAGCTTTCACCCGCTCTTAGATCGATTTGATCCATTAGATAGCGGTCACCAAGTGGTTCGACGAATCGTCGAAATTCGTTGACGATTTGAACATCCTTCCGGGAGTATGAGGCAAAGATCATGCGATACGGTTTTGCGACCGCGCAGCCAAGCGGTTGCTTTCCTTCACTTAGAGACTCTTTAACCGCCAAACGAATGGGAACAGTTGCCAGCAGGATCGGTCCCCAGAAAGCGTGCACAACACCAACGATGATCGATTCGGTGAGCGCCGTATCCGCTTTCATGCGAAACTCGCACTTGTGAATATCCTCGCTCCAAATGAAGGTTTGTTGAGCAGGGTTAAATTCAACACCATCAAACTCGGGGATGAAGGTGATCTCACCACCCTTCGGCAACGCTCGACTGCTCTTCTCGCTCGACTGTTGCGCATCAGTGGAACGCAAAATTGCTTTGGCCTGTTTCTTGACCTCATCGAACAGATGGTCAAGATGAGCAAACACCAAGAGCGTTGACCAATTCTCCTTCGAAATGGTATTCGGACAGAAGACTGAAAACTGCACATTTTCATCGAGAGGTTCGGAAGCAGCCTGCTTGCGTGTACCACTGGTTTGGAGTGGTGGCGCTGCCGGTGCTGGAGCAGGTGTACCGACAGGAGCTGGAGTCGAATCATCCGATCGGAAGAGTGGCTCTTCTGGGATCGTCGATGCTGTCTCTTCGACCACCAACGAATCGTCATCTTGTATATCGTCGGATACGATCGGCGTTTCTATCACCCCTGCCGAGCTGGAATCTTCTTCCGCAATATCGAGGTCAAACGCGATGGCATCATCGGCGTCGAATTCGTCATCGTCAAGTTCTAGTGCGGGGACATCGAGATCCACTTGCAGTTCGTCGGCAATCAGCTCTTCGGAACCCCCTGCCGCGCTGGGAGCTGGCATCGCTACGGGATCGGCTGGGAGTTCAAGTTCCGTGGTCAACGTTTCCGCGGCGGGAGTGGGTGGCAGGCCAGGTTCGATTGCGGGATGGGTAGGTTCGGGTGGCGACTCGTCAAAATCGACATCCCAGTCGAGTTTGTCAGTTGCGTTATCAGTGCTGGCGTTATCACGTTGATCGGCGATTGCGGTGTCGTCTATCGCCAACGGGACATCGTCAAGATCAAGGACTTCCTCGTCTTCATCGGGTTCAACGGGGGATGCGTGTTGCTCTTGTTCCCGATCCTCGCATTCAGGCTTTATCTTTTCCGCTGCGGCTTGAATTATTGAATTTGCGCCGGGAGGGTCACCGCCAGAAAACAAGATCCCTATTTTGCCGGGTCCCTTTGCAGGTGGTTGTCCAGGCGAAGGTTGGTCGTTTATCCCAATTCCTTGATCGACAGCGTATCGCTCCAATTCGGATCTCTTAAAGAGCAATTCATTGTTTACTCGATAAGCATGAATCTCCTTGCGCCTTACTAAATCGCGAATCTCCTCTACCGTCATATCGAGCAGCCGAGCTGCTTCATCCAAATCAACCAAGACAACCGCCACGTTCAAACCCTCTTATTGACCCAGTGATACGACAAGCGTACGCAAATGCTCATGATGCCATTCACTTTACCAACAAGACGCGCGCGGGTCACGCGATTAGACAAAGTCGATGCTTTCCAGTTGCCCGGCTTGGTCGAAGATAACGCCAAAACAGACTTCATCGCTTGGAGAGTAAACCAGCTCCGTTTCGTCGTCATCGGTTTCGACTTCATCTGGCTCACCAAGTATGCGATTCACATCTGCCATTGTGCTCCTGGAATTCAGCGAGATCGGCTGCCCTCTCCATCTCAGCGTTCCATTGAAAGGCGTAAACTCGTCGCCGCCGAAATGAACAGAGAAACTGCTTAACTCTCCTTCGGATTCCATGATCCAAAGTCCCTTTGAATAGAAGATCATTTGCCCCGAGAACGTCAAAGACAAATTCCAACGCTGGGGTCTTTCCCGGAGCTAGTTCGACATACATCAACCGTTGCGTCCATGTCTTCCAGGGGCGGTTTTCTCCCTGAAACGTGAGACCGCTCGTATTGATCGTGACTGGCGTCAACCCTTGCTCGATTTCGTCAACACGCGATGTTTGCTCTTTCACGGCGATAAGCAGAAACCCGGCGGTCAGAACGCCGAGAATCGCCAACATGCGTCAACCGCCAGGGCCAGACAAACGCCACCCGCCGACAATCCTATAATCACAGGGACCAATGTCGAAAACGGAGATCTCTGGCTCCTCTCTGACGCGGCAAATCTTCGGCTTTCTTCGGTGGTGTAGGTCCAGCGAACATTGAGTTGTTTTGAAGTGGCGGCCATGACTCTTCCCTTCATGCGAGTTGGGTTACACTCAGGGAAGCGTAATCGAAGTGCAAATGTTACAAACCCGCCAATCTTCAAGTGCTCTCTTAACCCCGGTAGCTTACCATGAATCCGATTTCTAACATCGTCTATTCTCTTGGATTAACGTTCATTGCAGCGACAGCTTTCGCTGATGTCACCATTGTCGAAAACGGCAAGCCCCGCGCCGCGATCTTTGTACCTGAAAAACTACTCGACGACGCTGGCGCCAATCCCGAGCCGCCGACCGTTTGGCGCAAACGCGCCGCCGAAGATTATCGACGTCGTCTGCGTGAGTCCGTGAAGGACTTCGCCGCCATCCTGCAGCGTATGTCCGGCGCGCAAGTCGACATCATCGCTGGCAAACCCAGCCCCAAAGAGAAACGCATCGCAATCCTTGTTAGTGAACTGGCTGAACAAAGGTTCGGCAAGCCACAGAAAACTTTTCCGTTTCAACAGGGCTTTCGCATCGTCGTTTCGAACGACGCCGTGGGACTAGCTGGCGAGTCTGACCTCGCGACCAGTTATGCGATCTATACTTTGCTCCACGAACTGGGCTGTCGCTGGTACATGCCAAGCTCGATGGGCGAGGTATTGCCCTCAATGAAGACTATCTCGCTAAAGGAACAAAACACGTCAACCGGCCCCCACACGATCTATCGCGGAATTTGGTACTGCGACAATGATTTCGCGAGGCGCAATCGAATGGGCGGTATGGAACTTTCGGCAGGCCATGCGCTGGAAGGAACTGTTCCAAAGAAGTTGCGTGATGACCATCCAGAGATTCGCGCCATCATTGGAGGCAAACCTCACCCACGAAAAGTGAAATGGACACACCCGCTGGTTGCCAAGAGCATTGCCGATGAGTTTTTGGCGCGTCTGGAAAAGGACCCTACGATTCCCGCGTTTTCACTTTCGCCGGATGACGGCATTGGCTGGGACGAGTCGGACGACACAAAACATGACACCGGAGACTTTGATCCGGCCACACAAATGGTTTCGAAGTCGGATCGTTTGATTTTGCTGACGTCTCGTGTTGCCGAGCAAGTAACCGCCAAATTCCCGAACGTGAAATTCGGCGTTCTGGCCTACGTCGATTACACGCGACCGCCATTGAAACAAGAGGTTCATCCGGCGGTCGTGCCGCAAATTGCACCGATCACATTCAGTCGCGCTCATCCAATGACCGACGATGGCGAACCCAACAACCCGGTCCTGCGTTACCTGGTAGAAGGCTGGGCAAAGGCGGCGCAGGCAACCAGCTATTACTTCTATGGCTTTTACCTTGCTGAAGTATCGAGCCCCAACCCGATGATCGCCAAATGGAGTACGGACATTCCAATCATCTACGACAAGGGCAACTGTCGATACTGGCAACCGGAAACGATCACGAACTTTGAGACGTCGATGCACGCTCATTATCTTGGGCTGCGGATGGCTTGGGACCCGTCACAGAATCCCAGCCAAATCGTCGACGAGTTACATGCGAAGTTCTATGGCAATGCCGCCGCCGAAATGTCCGAATATTGGCACTTTATCGATGACGTCTGGACCGACACACCAGAATACGCGGGCTGTGGTTTCGGGCACTTGCGGCGCTGGACATCAGAGCGTCTCGCAAAGTCTCGTGCGATCATCGATCAAGCGGCATCCATGTGCAAAACCAAGCAGGAGAAGTCGCGCATCCTGATTGCCTCAGAGTCACTTGCTCTTTTTGAACAGTTTATGAAGCTACGTCGCGACTTGGCCGACGGGAAATTCGCATCGTTATCGAAAGAGGTCGAAACATACCGGAAGCGACTAAACGAGTTGGGCGATCAATACGCACCGCAGTTTGCGTTTGCCAAGATGGGTTGGACCAGGGATCGAACGCTGGGCGTACGTTACTTCGATGCGTTCTATAAGAAAACGTACGATGACGCTTCGCGAATTGCTGCCGATTATGACATCGTTAAAGCTCCAATTCGCAAGTGGCAAATACATGTCGAGAAAGACTCACAGCGTCAAGATGCAAACGAGTCACAAGGTGAGGCCGCCGGATGGCACAAAGCAAGTTTTGTTGACTCAGCCTGGCAAACCACCGACTGCGCAATCGACACCTGGTCCAAACTTGGCCTGCACAACTACATGGGAAAGTTATGGTATCGCACGCAGGTTGCACTTCCTGAACTTTCCGCCGACAAGTCAGTTTGGCTTTGGCTTGCCGCCACAGACGGAAGCGTAAAAGTGTTCGTGAATGGAAAGCACATCCCGCATCAAAATGACGAGGGAGAGAAATCGGAGACGTTTAGTGGATTTTGCCAACCAGTTTCGTTTGATATTACGGCGGCGATAGAATCGTTGGGCGAAAACCAAATCAGTTTGCTCTGCACTCGCGAGTTCTTGAATGAATTGGGAACGGGTGGTCTTCTTGGGCCGGTTGCAATTTACCAGGAAAAGTGAGTTCGGTGCTTCCACTTATTGGCAGAGTTTGCGACCGATCGTCATCGTGGTTGAGACGGAAGCGACATCTCAGCCAATTCTTTATTAATTGATTCCGGTTCACCTAATCTCTGCGCTGCCTCAGCATCCAAATCGTCCAATTCAAGCGTGTGTTGGATAACAACGTTGATGTCGCCGGGAACTTCACTTCTTGACAACACTGGAATCCTCAATCCGGTCGAGCGCAGCGCATGACTGACTTTGGGTCGCAACGAGCCTTCGACGAACAGAACGCAGGTCCCCATATTGCTGCTTCCGATTTCCTCGAAACATTCTTGTAGCACTTTGGCAATCGAGTTGCGTTCATCGTCTCGTTCAAGATCACTCAGCGAAGCATTCGTGATTAGCTTTTGAAGATCTTCATCAATGGTGATGGCCTGCAAATCGCCCTTTGTATTGCGATAGGGCTCGCAAATAATTCTGCCAAGTCGTTGACGAACAGCAGCCACAATGTAGTCAACACTGTTCGAGTTTCTTTGCTCGTCAAAAGACTCACCAATGGCTTCGAGAATCTTATCAAGGCATTTGATTGATACTCGCTCACAGAGAAGGCGGCGGAGAACACGGTGCAACATTCTGAGTGTAATCACGTCTGGAAGGATTTCTTCTACTAGCGTGGGCGATGCAATGCGAAGCCGCTTCGTGCAACCGGTGGGCGGGACCTCCGCATGAAACGCGATTTGCTAAATCCAACAGGACACATCGACCTGGAGAGCTAAGCCTCAGCGGCGCACTATGTCAGAAAAGGTTGGATTGATGGCGTCTTTCAGAAACTCATCATCTGACGTTTTCTGCGCCAGCGAATTATTTGGCGATCAAGACCGTAAAAGGGTGGTTACTTCGGACATTTTTGACGTTCGATTTTCGAAGACGCGCCGGACTCAATGATCACCTCTTGGTTTGCCAATGGTTGTCGAAGAACCCCCAATCAATGGTTTGCCCACGATCAAAGACCAGATAGTCCGGCAGCAACTGTAGGTTAAGGTGACTTGCCCACGTAATGGCATCGGGGCTGCATCCGGCAAGAACGGCCACGTACCGCGTGCCGTCAGGATGAGGCAGAATAGTGATGCAGGCAACATTTTCTCCTTCGTAAGTCTTTCCGGCCAACGTCAACGATCTCTCTCCAACTTCTAACGGTATGCCCTCGGATAGCATCGCAAAAAGGCGATTTGATTTGTGGTTGCCCAACAGAAAGAAGTTTGCCCGATCGAGCAGGTCTTTATCGACCTTGATTCCCTGACTCGTCACGGGAGTCCCCGATTTGAGAATACTCAGAGCTTCTTGATCGCTGATTGTCGGGAAACGAACAACGTTGTCGCCAGGGATACCTCCTCGATGCACGCCGCCGTTATACCGTCGGTAAAAGTTCGGCATGTCTCGCGACATCAATTGCGTGAAGTTGGTTTCTGCGTCGGAGCCCGCTGTACCGTAGACGATGACGGTAGGAGCATAGAACAGGTCGCCGAACGGGCCGGAGACTCGAGGTTTCTTCTGCTGGTCGACCGATGCTTTTCGAACTTGGGACCAGACTCCCTTCTGCGATCGTGCTAAGCGCTGTTGCACAGTCAGGTCAACGTCGGATGTGCTGGTGCCGTCCAGCTTCAAAGTAAGGCTCTCCGTTTCTGGGATCGGTCCCAGCCTGATTCGTCCAACATTAGTTGTCTGGACATTAAGCGTTCCCGATGACCTGTCGAGCGTCGCTTCAACGGTTGATCGCTTCCCGCTGACTTGCTGTTGCTCAACGGCGAGCCAATAGGCGCGGTTATGTCGGAGCGTATGAACAACCAAAGAAATTCGATTCGCGTTCTTTTTCCGCGTCTGCTCCAGCAACCATCCGATGGCCGCCTTCCAGGTTTCCGGAGTGCGGCAGCCGTGACCCGTTTTGGGGACCTCAACATAGAGATGCGGATACTCTAGGGCTTTAAGCTTCCGAGCCATCTGCCGCGAATGCTCTGTTGGCACACCTCCCCCGACGCCCCGGTCCCACTCACCGTGCGTCATACGAATGGGGAGGTGACGGAAATTCTCCGGCCTGTAAGCGGCCCCGCGGGCTATCCAAGAATGTTCTTCCCAGGGCTGACGATCGAAGGTTGTGCCACCGGGTTTCTCCCACAGCTTGTAGTCACAGTATCCGCAAAAGGGAGCGGCTGCCGCCCAAAAATCAGGACGGTGCGACGAGTGGAAGAATGTTGACGCGCCTTCCATCGATGCCCCGGTCACATAGATGCGGTCCTCGTCAATGGCCGATACTTCCTTCGCAGCCGCAATGGCTTCGTAAACGTCGTTGTCACCATACCCTTGGCACACGGTTCCGTTTCCACGGCCACAAGGCCTGATCGCCACACATTCTTGGCCATGTTCCTTGGCGTAGCGACACATGACCTCGCAGCTACGCGCTGCCTGTTCAAGCCTGGACAATGTGCCGGGGCTCAAATCCACGATCAAAGCTTTGGGCTTGTCCGAGGAATTCGCCGCACAGATCGCCATGGGTTGCCGGTCATTGAAAAGCGTCGAAAGGTAGAGTACGACCTGGCCTTTCATCGGGCTCAACTTCGCCTTTTCGATGTCCGTTCCCATTTCCCGCTGGCCGAATAAGCCAACCGGCAGTAATAAGATGAATGAAGAAGCCACTATCAGAAATCTAAAAGCACTCATTATTCGCTCCGGAAATCTTCCTGGGGGACTTGGTGTTTCAAGTTCAGGCAGAATACGAGCCACACCGGCGGTTCTCGCTGTCCGTCCCGCCGCTATTCTAGCGCGTCCCGGCGAATAGCAGAAGCCAAGCATCGCCAGTAGCAAACAAAAAATGCGAAGCAGGCTCGGAGCCTACAGCGAGCGGGGCGCGCCATCGATCAGATGAAAGCCGCGATTTTCGTCGCACCGGCTAAACTGCTCTCGGGCGATTTCACCGACGCGTGCAAATAGTCTCTTGGACCAAGCGGCTGCGTCGCGAAGTGGGAGCGTGAGAGCGTCCTGTTCAGGAGGGGTCGCCAGTTCAGCCGTCGCTTCTCACAGAAGTAGTTCGGCATTCCATGGTTGCGCAGGGCGGAAGCTGGGGTGGCTCATCGAATCGCCTAATCTGTTGATGTGCAGTAGGATGGAAGTTGCTTTTCGTCCACGCTTCGAATCGTTAGGGCGACAAGACACCTACCAGGGAGTAGCGTTCAGTGTCGAACAAGATTGCCGTTTTGGGAGCCGGAGCCATCGGCGGCGCGATCGGCGCGTACCTCGCTCGCGGCGGTCACGACGTAACGTTGATCGATACGTGGCCGGACAACCTGGCGGCGATCAAAGCGAACGGGTTGCGCGTGACGGCCATGGAGGGAGAATTCACGGTCAAGCCGCACGCTCTGCATTTGGGCGAGGTGTCGGCTCAGCAGCCGCGCTTCGACGTCGTCATCGTGTGCGTCAAATCGTATGACACGCGTTGGGCAGCCGCGTTTGTTGAACCTGCGCCGAAAAGTCGTCGCGACGGAGGTTTCTGAATTGGCCCGCAATCCC
>CAYFJO010000236.1:0-15626 GCA_964343305.1 uncultured Pirellulaceae bacterium
ACAGACCGACGGATCAATCCCCGTCCGCGTGCAAGCCGTCCGCGCGATTGCGGACCTGACAGACCCGATTCTCGTCAAAGACAAAGTTGCCGCCGGTCCAGGAGACGTGAAGATCGCCGAGCGACTCAGCAAGCTGCGAGTCGAGCGAGATCCGCGGCTGCTACTCGAAGTGACGATCGCACTGGGACGATTAAAATGGAAGGACGCACCGCGCTGGGTCTTCTTTCATTTCAACGGCAAACCCGACCCGGCCGTCGCACACGCCGCTTCGTGGACGTTTCGTGCGGCTGACAATTGGCCGTACGTTTTTTCAATTTGGGACAATCCCTTCTCGCCGTCGCGACCCGCCGCACTAGTCGCCGCAGCCGAACAAACGAATCCCATCGTCGTCGACGCTTTGCTCGAGCGTGCCAAAGATAAGCCTGAATATGCCAAGTTGCTCGCTCGCGTGTACAAAAAACCTGGGCCTTATGAATACTGGGGATTCCGTCCCGCCGAGCGAGCGCCAAATCCCGTCGCGTGGGAGCGGACCGACGCAATCAAAAAGAAACTCGTCGAGGTGTTCGCACTGAGAGATGCCGGTAGTGCGGAGATTCGCAAACAGATTCTGCGCGAAGGTGTTCCGATTCCAGTCGCGACATTGGTCGGATGTCTGTCCAACGAGTTGGACGAACAGCGACTCGCCATTGTGCTCAATGCACTGAAGGAACAAACGGATGAATCAATTCCCGGTCATTTCGCCGACCTCGTGCGATCCAAATTGCCGACAAATAAGAGCCGTCTGACTGCACTGCAGTATCTCGTCGAAGACTTGAACGAATCGAACGAGGAAATGCTTGTTGCGATCGCCCAATCTGTCGAAGACGGCGACGTGTTGGCCGAAACAATCAACCAAATCGGTTCGCGTGCCAACTTGAATTGCAACGATTTTCTCCTCGCGAAACTGTCGTCGAAAGACGGCGCGGTGAGATCCGCCGCAATTCGATCGCTTGCCGTGCGCAAACACGCCGGCGCGGCGGCGAGCATTGAAAAACTGCTCGATGACACGGACGTTCGAGTGCGACGTTCCGCGGCCCTTGCCGCCGGCAAATTGCACGCCAAGCAAACGACTGATCGGCTGCTTGAATTAACCGACGACGACGACCTGGAAACCTGCCGTCTCAGTTTGGACGCGCTGCGTGTGCTCAACAACGCCGATGCTGTCAATTCTGCCGTCGCTGGACTGGATCGCACAGAAACGCAACTCGCGGCACTCGCGTATCTCGCAGTATTTGGCGATGCGAAACAGTTAGAGCCGGTGATGAAAGTCGCCGAGTCGAGTCGTTCGATCGAGGTTCTAACGAGTGCGGCGCGAAGCATTTCAGCGTGGCACAAAAAGCAAGCTCGCGAGGAATTCAACCAGGCGATCGCCCGGATCCACGGCCGCAGCGGCGTCGTTCTCCGCTGGACAACATTCGGTCCACTGACGCACAACCAAGCCGATGCACTTGGCAAGCGACTCCCCGACCCGACAACGAAGTTGCAATCGCTCGACGTGATAGTTGACGAGCCAACCAATCGACGAACGAACTTTGCCAACGGCACTGAAGCCCGAATTGTTTTTGACAAGGGAACGAACGCTCGGCACGTGCCGGTCTTTATGGCCGTCGCCGAAGTGCAAAGCGATGAGGAAACAAACGTCGAATTTATCGGTTCGAGCGACGGTGACATACAAATCTGGCTGAACAAGAAGTTAGCGTTCAAACGCCACGATCCCAAGTTTCATCCATACCAAGCCAACGCGGATCGATTCGCCGCTGTGCTGCCAAAGGGCACCAGTCGATTGGTTGTTCGAATCGACCTGACACCTGCACCACCGAAGCTGCACCTGCGATTCCGCCAGAAGAGTTCGAAAGCGGAACACGAACGCCTGATCAAACTGGCATTGGTCGGTCGCGGAAACGTCAAGCGTGGGCAAGAAGTGTTCGTCGCCGCCGACAAGTCGCAATGCATCAAGTGTCATCGCATCGACGAGAAGGGCGGTCGCATTGGTCCCGATCTGGCTGGCATCGGCAGTCGTTTCTCGCGGATCCACTTGATCGAATCGATCCTGGAACCGAGCCGCACCGTCGCGCCAAGTTACGGCTCGATCAACGTTGCTTTGAGCGACGGACGAGTGTTGACGGGCGTGAAAGTGAAAGAAGATGAAAAAACTTTGACGCTGGGCGACAACCAAGGCAAAATGCACGCGGTTGCCAAAAGCGAAATTGACCAAATGCGAACCCAAACTCTCAGCACGATGCCCGACGGTTTAGAGCGACGACTGACGGATCGAGAGTTTATTGACTTGTTGGCTTATTTGCTTTCGCTGAAGAAGTAAATGCCATGTTGAATTCTCGCGACAAAACGCGAAGCCGCAAACGGAAGTCACTTGATCTTTTCTCTTCTTCCCATCTTTGCGCGAGATCTACTCCTTACCCCCAATCCAATGAAGGTATTCGCATGAATCTCGTAAGACTCATCTGCTGTATTTTGACGTTCTTCCTGATTTTAATGGTAGGTGAAGCCATGTCTCAGGAAACCAAAACCGTCAAGGCCGAATCCAATATCGTGCTCAAAGAAGACATCGTTTATGGTCGTGTTCACGGCGCTGGTCTGCTGGCCGACATCGCTTACCCCGTCAAAGAAACGAACGACTTGCTGCCTGTGATCATTTCGGTTCACGGCGGTCGTTGGCGCGGCGGGCACAAGAAAGACAACTCGACGATCAAGGTCGAACAGTGGGCGGGCTTCGGCTTCTTTGCCATGTCGATCGACTATCGGCTGGTCGGCGCGACGCCGGCACCGGCTTGTTATCAAGACTTTCAATGCGCGATCCGCTGGGTCCATGCGCATGCCAAAGAATTGAACGTCGACACCGATCGAATTTATTTGATGGGACAGTCCGCCGGTGGCCACATGGTGTCACTTGCCGCGACGCTCGGTGATGGACCGTACAAACGAACGGGCGGATGGGAAGACGCGAGCAATGAATTTGCCGCCGTGATCAGCGTGGCCGCCAACTACGAATTGACGACGCTCAGTTGGGGCAACATCTGGACGCCGGCCAAAGGCGATCCGATCGAAGCACGCAAAACGGCTTCGCCGGTGAATCACGTTCGCAAAGACATGAAGCCACTGTGCATCATACACGCGGACAACGATCGGTCGGTGCCGATTGACAACGCGCTGGGCATGGTCGAGGCGCTCGAAAGAGCTGAAGCCGAGCATGTGTTTCATCGCTACGAATCGGCCGGCCACATGGGCATCACCGACGAAGTCATCGCACGTGCACGCGAGTTCATCAAGAACGTTGAGTCCAAGTAAAACGAAGACGCGATCGACTGTAGCCAAAGTCGCTAAGACTTCGGATGCAGCATCGAGAATCAAAACATGAAACGACTGGCAAGTCTCGCGATTGTGTTTGCCGTCTGCGTGTCGCTGTGTGTGGAAGAAAAGGAACGGGAAAAACCCATCAGCGGTCCACAGAAAGGCGAGTCGATTTCGCCGTTCAAAGTGATCGCGGGGTTGACACCCCCGGCTACACGATTTCGCCACTCCACGGCTGAAGAACATTGCCCGGGGCTTTGACGTCCAAACGAGCGTCATTTAGCATGGACGTATCCAAAAACCAAGTCTTCAATGGAGCAACCGCATGAAACGTATTGCAACCTTGATCCTGCTCGTCCTATTTTTCGCATCCACCGCCGGCGCCGAAGACGGCTGGATCAGCATGTTTGACGGCAAGTCGTTGACAGGCTGGAAGGCTAGTGAAAACAAGGACACCTGGAAAGTGGAAGACGGCAAACTGGTCTGCCACGGCCCGCGAAGTCACCTGTTTTATGTGGCTGACAAACCGTTCGTCAACTTCGAATTCAAAGCGGAAGTGATGACCACCCCCGGCAGCAACGCGGGAATCTATTTCCACACCAGGTACCAGGAGACCGGTTGGCCCAAATTCGGCTACGAATGCCAGGTCAACGTCACGCACCGCGACCCGAAAAAGAGTGGCAGCCTGTACGCCGTCGAAAACGTCAGCGCCGACGACATCAAAGATCTGATCAAAGATGACGAGTGGTACACCCAACACATCATCGTCAAAGGCAAACAAATCACGCTGAAGATCAACGACAAAGTCGTCGTCAAATACACCGAGCCTGATGACAAGAAGTCAGAAAACAAAAACTCCGAGCGCCGCCTCGACAAGGGAACGTTTTGCCTGCAAGGCCATGACCCGCAAAGCAAGGTGTATTTCAAAAACCTGACGGTCAAACGTCTGGATTAGGTCACAACATCAACCGGCGCGGCCGAATCTATCGAGCACGATCAATTTGTCTTCGGCGAACTCTTGGTAATTGAACGGGTTGAGGATCTCGACCTCTTGAATCGGATCGGGCAAATCCAGGATCGCATTCAGCAATCCGATCAACGGCTGCGCATTCTCTGGGGTACCAAAGATCTTCTTGAAGGCAAAGTCGACGGTCGGTTTGATTCCAAGTCCTATGTCCATGCTCGTACGTGTTGCGTACATCCTACAAAAAGCGCATGAAAAAAGACGCATCCGTGCGCCATCTTCAAATCCGTGACCAATCCTCGCCAAGCCACTACTCAGCCGCCGGTTTTGTGGGCTTCTTCTTTCGTTCCTCGCGTTTCTTCGCAGCCTCTTCGCGCTTCTTATTCACTTCAGCAAGCTGTTCGGCTGAAAGAACAGCGTCAACTTCTTTATCACGTTGTTCTTCCAACGCAGCGATTTGCTTTTGAAGTTCTTCCAGTTGCGTTTTGTACTTCGCTTGAACGGCATAGATTGCTTCCCTTTGCTTCGCATCTACGACGGCCGAGAAATAAGCCGGCAAACGCCCTCGCGGTTTCTTTGCAACCTTCTTTTCGGCCGCTGGCTTTGCCTCTTCCTGTCCAATCACATACCCATTGTTAGCAAACATTGACAGCGCGAAAGCAACCGTCAGCGCCGCGACGCTCCGCAGAAACAGTCGTTGTTTCATCTCCATCTCCTTCATGAAAAAGTATGGTTGGTAGGGGCGATGACCCCCAATTCGAAGTCGTTAAATTAACGCCTGTACACGTGGCAATCAAGCTAGCATCGGACGTTTTTTCCAAAAAAATCTCTGTAAAACATGCCAAATCCCAAGTTGAGGCCGCCCACTAGTAGAATTACGCCAAAACTGAGCGGGTGAAAGATTTGAGCGAGCATCAGTTCTACCAGTTTCTAGCCATTGACCAGCCATTGGCGGATGGGCAGATGGACGAATTGCGTGCTATCTCGACGCGCGCGGAGATCACGCCAACCAGTTTCGTCAACGAATAACAGTGGGGCGATTTAAAGGCCGATCCGCTCCACTTCTTGAGAAAGTACTTTGATGCCCACCTTTACTGCGCGAATTGGGGAATGCGAGTTTTGATGCTGCGTATTCCGCGCGACTTGATCGATGTCGATACCGCACGACAGTATTGCACGGATGACACTCTGTCCATCCATTTGCACAAAAGCCACGCAATCTTCTCCTTCACAACGCACGACGAAGAAGGCGACTTTTATGATTGGGAATATCAAAACACTTGGCTATCATCGATGATCCCATTGCGCGACAAACTGCTGCGCTGCGACTTTCGTTGTCTTTACCTAGCCTGGCTCGCCCGCATTTGGCCAGACTACGACGATCCCATCTCAAAGGTATGGTCGCCGGAAGAAGTACGTTTGGCTTGTTCAACCAAACGTGATTTAATACGGGCGAATTGGCGTCACAACCCCAGACCAACGAAGGATTGAATGGAAGCTCTCGTTCATCAGCACTCCCAACCTGACAAAAAGATTGCGCTGTTCCGTTCACTGTTTCGAGGTCGGGATGATGTTTATCCGCGGCGGTTTGAGAGCCGGACAACCGGCAAAACGGGTTACGCGCCCGCATGTGCGAACGAGTGGGTGAGAGGTATTTGTGAGAAACCGCGGATCAAATGCGCTGCATGTCAGCATCGGCGGTTCTTGCCGGTTACGGACGACGTGATTCACCGGCATCTTGTCGGGAAGGACGAGCGCGGCGGCGATTTCGTCGCGGGTGTGTATCCGATGCTGTTGGACGAAACTTGTTTTTTCCTGGCGATCGATCTCGACAAAACTGGCTGGCACGACGACGCTGCTGCGGTGTTGGAAACGTGCCGGCGACTAGATGTGCCTGCCGCGCTGGAACGATCACGATCAGGCAACGGCGGACATGCTTGGATCTTCTTCGAGACGGCAATTCCCGCGTCCCTCGCGCGGCGGTTGGTTTCGCACATCTTGACCGAAACGATGGAGCGGCGGCCGGATATCGGACTCGACTCGTATGATCGCTTCTTTCCCAATCAGGACACGTTGCCGCATGGCGGATTCGGAAATCTGATCGCGTTGCCGTTGCAGAAAAAGCCACGCGACGCGGGGAACAGCGTTTTCATTGACGATTCATTCCATCCGTATGCTGATCAATGGGCGTTTCTCTCTTTGGTCGAGCGCATGCCGCTGGCAAACATCGAGGAAGTTGTTCGCCGTGCTAGTCAGCGCGGACGCATCATCGGTGTTCGCATGGCACCCGAAGGTGACGATGAGCCGTGGACGCTACCGCCGTCTCGCCGGCCGGCTGAACCTTGCATTTCTGGGAACCTGCCGACACGGTTGGAACTGACGCTTGGCGATCAGATTTACTTGCCGCAGGAAGATCTACCGCCGGCACTGCGTAACCGGTTGATGCGACTGACTGCGTTTCAGAATCCGGAGTTTTACAAAGCTCAAGCGATGCGGCTGCCAACGTGGGGCAAACCGCGGATTATTTGTCGTGCCGAGCAGCACTCGCGACACCTCGCACTACCGCGCGGCTGTTTTGAGGAAGTTCAATCGCTGCTGCACGACCTAAAAATTGAGGTCGGCATCCGAGACGAACGTGTCTACGGCGAACCGATCGACGTGTCTTTCCAAGGCGAACTGCGGCCTGAGCAGAAGATGGCCGCCCGAAAGCTGCTCGCCCATGACACCGGAGTGCTGGCGGCAACGACGGCGTTCGGCAAAACGGTCGTCGCGGCGTGGATGATCGCTCGGCGGGGTGCGGGCACACTGGTCCTCGTGCATCGACGGCAGTTGCTCGATCAATGGGTCGAGCGACTGTCTGAATTCCTCGGAGTTTCAACGAAAGACATCGGCCGAATTGGCGGTGGACGAAAGAAGCCGACGGGACGACTGGATGTGGCGATCATTCAGAGCCTGGTGCGCAAGGGTGTCGTGAAGGACTGCGTCGCCGATTACGGTCACGTGATTGCCGACGAGTGTCATCATCTGTCAGCACACAGTTTCGAACTCGTCGCGCGGCGTGCCAAGGCGCGCTATGTACTCGGCCTGTCGGCGACCGTGACCCGCAAAGACGGACATCACCCGATCATCTTCATGCAATGCGGACCAGTGCGGCATCGCGTCGATGCAAAGGCCGAAGCAATCGCCCGCCCTTTTCATCACTCGGTCATTGTGCGGCCGACCGGATTTCGTCCCGTGTCGGCGGCCGATCCCGATCAACGAGTGCAGTTTCAAGATCTCTATCGCGAACTTGTTGCGGACAACGACCGCAATCAGATGATCTGTAATGACGTTCTTCAGAGTATCCGCGAGGGCCGATCGCCGCTCGTGTTGACCGAACGCCGCGAACATCTTGACCGACTCGCCGCACAACTGAAGCCCGTTGTTCAGTACGTCGTCGTCCTTCAAGGCGGCACGAGCATCACCGAATCTCGGGCGATCTCGGATCGCCTTGCCACGATCGCCCCCGACCAGCAGCGTGTCCTGCTGGCGACCGGCCGATTTATTGGCGAAGGCTTCGACGACCCGCGCCTGGACACGCTGCTGCTGACACTTCCCGTTTCGTGGCACGGCACGATCGCCCAATACGTCGGCCGCTTGCACCGGCTGCACGAAGGCAAAACAGAAGTCCGCGTCTATGATTATGCGGACTTACACGTCCCGATGCTGGCCCGCATGTTCGACCGTCGCTGCGCGGGTTACGAAGCGGTCGGCTACACCGTTTTGCTTCCCGGCAGCGCGGTCCCCGGCTGGCCGGCGGAAGTGCCGCTGCCCGTCGATCCGCAATGGAAAACGGACTACGCCGCCACTGTCCGGCGGCTCGTCCGCGATGGCGTCGATGCTCCACTAGCCAAACTATTTGCCAACGTCGCACGAAAGTTCGACTCCGACGCCCAGGGAATTGCGCGAGCACGAAGTGCAACCGAGGCATTTCTATACCGCCGACTACAGTCTCTTCCGGAAACATCCGGCCACTTTCAGTTGAACGCCGAACTACCAATCCCATTCGACGGCCGAGGCAACATGGAAGCAGACCTGCTTTGCTCCAACGCCCGCCTGGTCATCGAAATCGACGGCGGCCAACATCTGTCCAACCCCGAGGCCTACCGCCGCGACCGCCGCAAAGACGCGCTGCTGCAGGAACATGGATATTTTGTTTTACGTTTTCTCGCCGAAGATGTCGGCAAACAACTCGACAGCGTGCTGGACGCAATCCACAGAGTGCTCGCGTCGCGTGATAGGGATCTGCCCGTTTAGAAGTTTATTGCGGATCGAAAGTTGTAGTGCCCCAACAAATTAAAAGGTCAACGAATGCCGATATTCGTTGATTCCTAAATTCGTTGGGAATCCCATTCCGTCCGCGCATGAAAAAAGACGCATCCGTGCGCCATCTTCAAATCCATGACCTGATTGTCGCCAAGCGATTACTCGGCGGCTGGTTTCGCAGGTTTCTTTTGTCGATCCTTTCGTTTTTGCTCAGCCTCGGCCCGCTTCTTGTTGACTTCGGCAATTTGCTCAGGCGAGAGAACGGCGTCCACTTCTTTGTCGCGTTGCTCTTCCAGCGCAGCGATCTGTTTTTGCAGTTCTTCGAGTTGCGTTTTGTACTTGCCTTGAATTGCGTAAACCTCTTCGCGCTGTTTTGCACTCACTACGGCCGAGAAATACGCGGGCAGTCGGCCACGAGGTTTCTTGGCCACCTTCTTTTCCGGGGCCGGCTTCACCTCGTCTTGACCATTCACTTGTCCGTCGTTGGCGAACATCGTCAGTGCAAAAGCAACCGTCAACGCCGCGACACTCCTCTGAAACAGTCGTTGTTTCATCTCCATTCTCCTTGTTTGAAAAAATGCGAGCGATTTGGGGGAGACCCACCCCCAGTTGAAGCTGTCAAATTAACACCTGTACACGTAGTGATCAAGCTAGCGTTGCCCCATTTTTAAAAAAAATCTCAGTGCATTTTGGAGCCGATTCAAGGGGTATTTGCAGATAAATCCGTACAATGGCAGACCAATCGACGGATTTTAATCGTGAACTGAGAAGGAGAGACATGAGCGAGTACCAGTACTATGAATTTCGCGCCATCGACCAATCGTTGAATGTCCAGCAGATGGACCAGCTACGTGACATCTCGACGCGGGCGGAGATCACGCCGACCAGTTTCGTCAACGAATACCAGTGGGGCGACTTGAAGGCCGATCCGCTCGACTTCATGAAGAAATATTTCGACGCGCATCTTTATTTCGCCAACTGGGGTACGCGGATCCTGATGCTGCGGATTCCGCGCGACTTGATCGATGTCGATGCCGCACGATGGTATTGCAACGACGAAACTCTGTCGGCCCATGTGCATCGCAAACACGTGATTGTTCGGTTTGTGTCGCAAGATGAAGGTGGCGACTTCTACGATTGGGAGTATGAAGACACGTGGCTCTCGTCTTTGATTCCGTTGCGCGACGAGTTGATGCGCGGCGACTTTCGTTGTTTGTACTTGGGCTGGCTTGCCGGCGTTTGGGAAGACGACGACAACGTCGAGCCACCAATTCCACCTGGACTGTCAAAACGTAGTGGCTCGCTCGAATCATTGACCGATTATCTTCAGATCGACGATCACTTGCTCGACGCCGCCATCAAGCCCGATACCGGATCGCCACCAATTGGTCCCACGCGCGACGAGATGAAAAATTGGGCAACGAAAATTCCCGTCAAACAGATGAACGAATGGATTACTCGACTTCTCGCCGACGAAGAATCGCCAACACTTATCGCCAGCCGCATCCGACACGAGTTTCGCACGGACTGGAACAAATCAAATCAAACCGCGCCACCGAAACCTTCACAAAAGACCCGCACCGCAGCTGAGCTATATCACATCCGTGAAGAGTTAGCCGAAGAAGCCCGCCGCCTCGAAGAGCAACGCAAAGCGAAAGAAAAGGAAAAGCAAAATAAGAAAGCCGCAGCCGAGCGAAAAAAATACTTGCAGCAACTTGAAGCCAAGGAAACTCAAGTCTGGCAAGAAGTCGAAACGTTACTCGCCACCACCAACCAGCAAAACTACGACCGCGCCGTCGGGTGGCTGAAAGACCTGCGCGACCTCGCCATGATGTCCTCATCCGTCGATCAATGGACAGCACAAATCACCGACTTTCGCGCACGTTACTACCGAAAATCTAGTCTAATGAAACGATTCGATAAGGCGGACTTTCCATCACAACCAGAGAACAAATCGCAATGATCGTCAGCGAAACATCCGGCCACGTCCACTTGGATGGGATATTACCACTTTTCACTGAGGCATGCGTTGTCTGAATTCTGCCAGGCATCGAGTCAGTAAAGCAACATCGAAAGGCGGCGGCGAAAATCGCGTACAAGTTCTTCATCCGAGACGACGCGAAAAAGGTCGACCATCATTTGTCGTGCTTGCTCGCCCGCGCCTTGCTTGTCGCACTCAATCGTCTTTAGGCAGATCTCAAACGCTTCCTGATACGACTGACTGGCTGCAAGAGCCTCGGCAAGTTTTAGTTGCGCCTGGTAGTCATTCGGATCGGCCTCGGCGCTGGAACGTACCGCTTCAATGTCAACGTTACCAAGTTCACCAAGCTTGAGTGATGCTTTGACAGCCTCGGCTTCGGGTTCGAGAAAGCCGCGCTTTTCCAGCCGGGCGATAATTTCGTGCGCTTCCTCATTCTTGCTTTGGGCGACGAGCACGCGGGCCAGTCCGATTGTCGGTTCGGATTGGTTCGGGAGTTTTTCGGCGATGGCACGATACTTGGTTTCGGCCGCCGCCGGATCCGTTTCTTCCAAGCGTTGGGCGGCATTGGCTTCGGACGTCAACAGCAGCCGGTCGATCCACTCGCGGAGTTGATCGGGTGGCAACGCGCCGTTGAAAAAGTCGACAACGTCTCCGTCGCACACTCCGAAAACGGCCGGAATGCTGGAGACTTGAAACTCCGCGGCGGCCTTGGGCACGTAGTCGGTGTTGGCTTTGACCAATACGAACTTGCCGTCGTACTCCTTGGCGGCCTCTTCGAGAATGGGTGCCAACATTCGGCACGGACCACACCACTCTGCCCAAAAGTCCACGACTACGGGCGTTTCTTTCGATCGCTCGAAGACGGCCTCTTCAAAACTGGCATCGTCCGTTTCGACAATCCACGGAGATGGCGTGTCAGATGTCTCGCTCATGCGGTTAGTCTAGCTGAAACATTTGTGTTGCCCAACCGTTCTGAGATTCCGCCACGGATGAGCGCGGCAGAGCCGCAACCAAATTGTAGGACAGGATTCCTTTCCGTCTCGACGGATTGGCAATCCGTCGTACAAAATTGCGAGCAGAAATACAAAAATACACAGACGAGTAGAACGAGACTTTGAAAGCGGGGCGTATTGTTGCGACGGCTCTGACAAAACTCTATAAAGAACGCACGCAACTCCCACCCTTTTTCACTTTCCCCTTTCTGGATCCAGGCAAATGGTATTTCTCGACTACTCGGTCCTCATCCTTTATTTTGCGATTTTGATCGGCATCGGCATCTGGAGTTCGATGCGGATCAAGAAGCAGGAAGACTTCTTCATGGGCGGCCGGTCGTTTGGCAAATGGTTACAGACCTTCGCGGCGTTTGGTGCCGGGACGGGATCTAGTGACCCGGTCAACACGGGACGAACGACGTTCACGAGCGGCATGAGCGGCATGTGGAGTGTGATGTACTGGTTGTTCGTCACGCCATTCTATTGGATCACGGGTGTCTGGTATCGACGCATGCGGCATTTGACGTTGGGCGACTGGTTTGTCGAGCGTTATCAATCGCAAGCACTTGGTGTGGGCTACGCGATCTACGGAATCCTGTTCTTTATGCTCTACGGCTCGATGCTGTTTTCGGCCATTGGCAAAGTTGCCGCGCCGCTGATGGACGTGCAACCGTTCATGTTGATGGGCTATCAATTTGACGAAACCAATATTCAATACTTGCTGGTCCCGATCATTGGCGTCATTGTGCTCGGCTACGGAATTCTTGGCGGGTTGCAGGCGGCCTATTTCACCGATTTGATCCAAGGCCTTTGCATCATTGTGCTGTCGATCATTCTCGTGCCGTTTGGATTGAACGCGTTGGTCGAAAAGTTCGGCGACCCCGCGGTCCAGTCGACGATGGATGGTTTTCGGATCATGCACGAGCAGTTGCCGAAAGACTATTTCAGTGTGGTGGGGTCCAACAGCGGCAGCGAGTTTCCGTTGCATCGGATCCTGGCCGTCGTATTGATCAACCTGGTTGGTATTGTTGTCCAGCCACACTTCATTGCGACCGGGGGCGGTTCGGCAAAAGATGAAAACACGGCACGTATTGGTCTGGTGACGGGCAACTTTCTGAAACGATTTTGCACGATCGGCTGGGTGCTCACGGCATTGATCGTGTTGGCGTTGTACGCAGACAATCCCAGGTTGCTTGCCGATCCGGATCGTACTTGGGGGGTCGCCTCGAGAGAACTTCTCGGACCAGGTTTGGCGGGGCTGATGCTCGCCTGTTTGCTCGCGGCGCTGATGAGCAGCGTCGACGCGTACATGATCGTTGGCTCGGCGCTGGTCGTTCGCAATATTTACAAGCCGTACATCAAGCCCGACGCGACGGAAAAACAATACGTCACGTTGGCTCGATTCACGGGCATCTTTATTGTTGCTGGAGCGGTTGTGATTTCGCTCAGCATCATGGATGTGTTTAAGCAGTTGGAACTGACATGGGTGCTGCCCGTTTTGTTTGCCGCACCGTTTTGGATTGGCATGTACTGGCGACGAGCGACAACGACGGCGGCGTGGTCGACGGTTGTTTTCTGTGCCTTGATGTTTTGGATCGTTCCGTTCACGGCGCCGCGGATTAGTCCCGATTTGCGCTCGAGCGAGAGTTATTTGACAACGAATCAAACGGTTCAAACCACCGTCCGCAGGCCTGCCGCGCCAGCGGACGTAGCACGCGAAAACGCGAACGCAGCGGACATGCTAGAAGCATGGGATGAAAACAAAAGTGGACCGATGCCGAACATCGAAAAACTGGAGATCGGAGATGAATATGTCAAGGTATCGACGTCCAAAGCGACCAGTGTGTTCTGGACCGGGGGTGTCAAACCGGTTGATGACGACGGAAACGCGCTCAAAGTCCAGATCGTCAATCAGCCTTATTCCGCGGACCAATCTTCGATCATTGTCGATGATGAAGGCAAACCATTCGCGGCGATGATGTATCCTGCGGGAGAAGCGGAAGAAATGGACGTGCACACAACTCGCCAGATCCTGCAATTTGGACCCGATGTAAAACTCAAAGGGTTCGGCAATTTCCGGTTGGACTTTTTGCTTTATCAAATCATCGGCATGGACTTGACGACCAAGACCAATGCCACAATCAGTACGCTTGAATTGCCGCCGAAGATTATCACGCCATTCTTGGTGATGATATTGATCAGTTTCCTTACTCGGAAAAACGAAAAAGAAGCTCTAGATCGATACTATTCGAAGATGAAGACACCGGTCGTTCCCGATCCGAAAACAGACGACGCGAATTTGGAGGAGGCGTTCAAAAACATCGAAGAATTGGAGTCAAAGAAGCTGTTTCCGAGGAGCAGTCTGGAGTTTCAGAAGCCATCCAAGACCGACATTATCGGGTTTATCGTCTGCGTACTCGCTTGTTTCGGCATTATCGGTCTGGCGATTCTGGTGACCAGCATCGGTAGCTGACGATTCGACTGGCAATCCGAGCGCGTCTGATTATGATCGCTTCATAGAATACCCCTGCCACCTTGCGTGGCAGGAAACCAGTTTCACAGCTAAGTACGTCCATCGCGCACGGACTCTCGTCCCTTGCCAGCTTGTCTGGCGGAACGCAAGTTTCGAGCGGCGAAACTCATTCACCTGCCGCACGAGGCGGCAGGGGTTTCGGACTCCGGTCGTATCGATTTTAACTGCTAAACTGGTCCACCTGTCTGCCGAACAGGCAGGGGTGTTGACCTACACTTTTCTCAACCCCACCTCGATCATCTATCATGCCACGCTTTGAACAACGCCGCGACAAACTCCGTCGACTCCTTCGCAAAACGGGCGCGGAAGCACTGCTCGTTACCAATGAACCAAACGTCACTTATTTGACTGGTTTCACGGGCGATTCCAGCTTCCTGTTGCTACGCGCCGACGGTGAAGTTCTGTTAACCGATGGCCGGTATACCGAGCAACTCGAAAACGAATGTCCGGACCTGGCACTGGAGGTCCGCGGGCCAGGCATCTCGACCGTCGACCTGACCGTCAAGGTGATCAAGAAATCGAAATTCAAATCACTGGCGTTTGAAGCCGATACGATGACGGTCACCGCGCACGGCGCTTTGGCCAAGGAGTTGCCCAAGGTCGACCTCGTGCCATCCTCCAGTCTCGTCGAACAACTGCGGGAGATTAAAGACAAGGAGGAGGTTACCCAAATTCGCCACGCGGTGCGTTTGGCCGAGCGGGCGTTTGACGTCGCCAAGGCATCGATTCGTCCGGAGCAAACCGAACGCGAAATCGCCCATAACCTGGAACATCAGATCCGACTGTTTGGTGGCGACTGCTGTGCGTTCAAGCCGATCGTCGCCGTGGGGCCCTGGTCCGCGCTGCCTCACGCACAATCCGGCATGCGTCGAATCCAAGAAGATAACTTTGTGCTGATCGACTGGGGAGCAAAGGGACGCCTCTATCTGAGCGACTTGACGCGAGTTTTGGTCACCGGTAAAATTTCGCCCAAACTTCAACGTATTTATGGAGTTGTGTTAAAAGCCCAGCGAAAAGCGATTGCTGCGATTCGGCCTGGAGCGAAGATGCAAGACATTGACGCCGCGGCTCGAAAAGTGATTGCGGGAGCCGGTCATAACAAGCATTTTAACCATGGATTGGGCCACGGAATTGGCTTGGAGATCCACGAACAGCCTCGGCTCGCGAAAAACCAGGACCGGCCGCTGAAGGCTGGCATGGTTGTGACCGTCGAGCCTGGCATTTATCTTCCCGGATGGGGCGGTGTGCGGATTGAAGATGACGTGTTAGTGACTCGCGGCGGCCACGAGGTTTTGAGTCATGTCCCCAAACAACTCACCGATTGCGTGGTCGGCTGATGGCGAAAAAGAAGAAGAAGGCGGCCAGGCAAAACACGTCGTCCGCCAAAGCGAAGTCCAAGAAGAATTCCGCGAAGACAAATCCCTCAAAGTCAATTCCTTCAAAGTCAGTTCCTTCAAAGTCAGTTCCTTCAAAGTCAGTTCCTTCAAAGTCAGTTCCTTCAAA
>CAYFJO010000236.1:15726-16160 GCA_964343305.1 uncultured Pirellulaceae bacterium
GTCCAGGAGCACTGGTTTGACTACTAAGTCTGAATCGGACGATGTGTTCGAAGTCGAACGTGTGCGTCAACTTGTCGAGTTGATGAAAGAACACGATCTGTCGGAGATCAAACTGCGCGAAGCGGATAAGTGTATTAAGTTGCGGCGCGGTGATGCTTCTCCTCCGACGATCATCGCCTCGGCGGCCGCGCCTGCCGTTGCATCCGCACCGATGCCTGCCGCCCCACTTTCGGCAGGTTCGGCACCGGCTCCCGCCGCGGCACCTGCCGCAACGGCCGAAGACGATGCGAATGTCGTGTTGATCAAGAGCCCGATGGTTGGCACGTTCTATGCGAGACCCAAGCCAGGTGCCGAGAATTTTGTCAAAGTTGGAGACCATGTGTCACCGGAATCAACGGTATGCATCGTGGAAGCCATGAAAACCTTTAACGAAA
>CAYFJO010000237.1:0-16126 GCA_964343305.1 uncultured Pirellulaceae bacterium
TCTAACTCGACTCTCCACGCTAGCACTCAAACCGCAAAACCACCCCTTTTTCTTGGGACTGGGCAGATCGCACCCCTCTCATGTTGGGGTTACCTCTTGTATCTATCTGCGCTTGTGTTGACGTCGTTTTCCCACCGATTCCAGGCTGCGGTGAGTTGCTTCACCCGTTCAGGATTCTCCGTAACGAGGTTGTGCTGCTCGCCGAGATCGTCATCCAGGTTGTAAAGTTCCGTTCGGTTGCCGTTGCGGTAGAGCTTCCAGGGACCACTACGAACTGCCGACTGGGAACGGGCTCGCCAGAAGAGCATGCGGTCGGGTAGCGGCTCGTCCGCAAACAAGTGGGGTCCAAGATCGATTCCGTCCGTTTGAACGTCGGCACTGTCAACACCTGCCAGGGTAGCAATCGTCGGCAGTAGATCGACGCTGTGCGCCGTTGCCGCTGACACGGTCGGTTTGATCCTGCCGGGCCACGAGATGATTGTCGGAACTCGGTGGCCGCCTTCGTAAAGCTGTGTCTTCTGACCACGCAACCGCCCGTTGCTGGAGATGTTTTTGAACCTCGGCCCGTAAGTCAGATAGCCACCGTTGTCGGAGGTGAAGATCAGCAGCGTGTTGTCTGTGAGTTTCCATTTCTCCAAAGCCGCAACGATCGCCCCCACGCTCTGATCCAGTGACTCGACCATTGCTTTGACGTGCGGGGCAACATTTCCTGGATCGGGAATGACTCCCCACTTGTCATTGTGGTAGCTCTTTCCCTTGCGACGATGCGGCGGGTCGCTCGGCCCCTGCCAGGGAAAATGAATCGCCAGATGCGGCACATACAGAAAAAACGGCTGGTCGCGGTGAGACTTGATGAACTCCACGCTGTATTGCGTGAGCAGGTCCGTCGTGTAACCCTCGGCCATTTCGATCCGGTTGTTGTGCCACCAATCTTCGTTGCCGGAGCGATCGATATGCGTATGGAAATCGCCGTCGCCCGAACCGAGTCCACGAAACACATCAAAGCCCTGGCTCGTGGGCAACCACGGAAGCTGATAGCCCAGATGCCACTTGCCAAAGCAAGCACTTGCGTAACCCTGCTGCTTCAATTCTTCGGCGATGGTCACCGCTTTGTGGGGCAGCCCGCGGTCGCGATGACTTTTGCCAGAAAGAGCGGTATCGAACATCCTGCCGAATCGCTGCTGATACTGCCCGGTCAGCATCGCAGCCCGCGTCGGCGAACACATCGGACCGGCGGAATGAAAGTCCGTGAAGCGAACGCCGGATACCGCCAATGCGTCAATGCTCGGCGTCTTGTTAACCTTGCTGCCGTAACAGCCGACATCGCCATAGCCCAGATCGTCGGCGACGATCAGCACGACGTTCGGCTTATCCGCGCCGAACGCATTCGCGGTCTGACAACACGCCGCGAGGCAGAGAATCGATCTGGCGAGCAGCGTTTTCATTTCAACGACTTCCCATCAATCAGTCTATCCAGATCGTCGAGCGCCACTTTCACAACTTCCAGGGTGTGTTTCATAGTTCCGGTTTGTATCGGACGTTCACTTCGCGGGTGGGGACACGACAACTCCGTGTTCTATTCGGGTTTTGTCGCTCATTTGTTTGTGCTCAAAGTATAGTCAAACTCCACGTGGTCTGGACCGACACGAGTGATTGCGCATTGTGGTTCTGAACGCCCGTACTGCTCCGTGGCGGTGGGCCGCTTTGACATGCCGCACTTTCTTGCGGCAAACATTAGGACAAAACGTAGTTTCCCCAACTCGCTGTTTGAAACACGTTGTAACGGCTTGTTCCTGTGCGCTTCGATGAAACCGATCGCAAGTACGGCGACTTTGTTCTTGATCTGGAGTTCAAGTTTAATGCAAAGGGCAACTCCGGCGTCTTCATGCGAGTGGGTGATCTCAAAGACCATGTGAAAAGCGGTTTTGAAGTGCAGATCCTTGACACACACGGCAAGAAGAAACTTGGCGCTCATGACTGTGGTGGAGTGATCAACACATCGGCACCGTCGAAAATGGTGGTGAAACCCGCGGGCGAGTGGAATCGCTATACCATCACCTTGAAAGGCAACCATCTGCAGGTCGTCCTGAATGGCGAGCAGATTCAGGATTTCGACTTGAGTCAAACGAAGCTCAAGGACCGGCCAGCCGAGGGCTACATCAGCTTCCAGGACGAAGCCAAACGAATCTGGTATCGCAACGTTTGCATCAAGAAGTTGAAGTAACGCTGGTATGGGGTGGTCGGACCAGTAACCAACAGGAAATGAAGTGAATCGCTCTTAAGGGTCGGCCCATAACTCGACTGACAAATGGAACACGTTTCGTGGAGCACCGTAGTAGTGCCACATAACCTTATGACAAGCAAGCTAAGACAATTCAACGCGCCTCTGTCGATTTTGTGCCTGATTAATTCAACGAATTTCGGGACAGTTGCACAGCAGTCTAACTCGCTCAGGACACGCTCACCTTGATCGTCTTGGCATTTCGTGTTCGTGACTCAGGATTCTTTTTGACCTGAGCACCCAAGCGGCATGCAGCTTCTGCACCCTGACGCGACCTTGGTCACGAGCGGGTACGGTCTTCAGTGCCGAAACCAGACAATCTCGCGCCATCAATCTGATTCACCAGTCGGCCGATCCTGGTTGCGCGAACTCAACCGTGACTGGGTGGCCGTGGGTGGTTGCCGACCCACGGCTCCGACAGATCCGTACGTGCGGTAGGGTAGGCGGCCAGCGAGCTGCTTCCAAACGGAACGCTTTTCCAACCGTCCCCCTCAGAACCGCTCGTGAGTCTTTCGATCTCAAGCGGCTCGCCAGTGATCTATTCCTTGCCACTTTGAGGTCCATGAATCTCATGGTGGCAGTGTTGGCAGACGACCAAAGTCTTGCGGCGGCGAGCAGCCATCCGCTTCATCCAGTGCGGTTTAGCGCTCTGACCTGGCCTGCTGACGTCTGCGAGTTTGTGGATATGGTGAACTTCACAGTCACCTTCCGCTCCGCATAGTTCGCATTTGTCAGCCAATAGACGTTCCACGATCTCACTACGACCGCTGTAGACTCTTTTGGGTTTGTCGTTGAGATCTGCAAACTTCTGCCATCGCAGTTCAATGCCTCCGAATCTAGCCACCAATGGTTTCTTCTTCAGTCCGCGATCGATGACAACCTCCAGGACCTTTTGTGGTCCGTGTGGAAGCTCCACCGTTGCGCTGTACCTTCGCTGAACATCACGAACGGAAGTTCGAAACTTGTTCGTTAGTGTTCTGAGCAGAGAGGTTTGCGCGATCCAGTGGAGTCGCCATAACCGATGGACGTTGAAGGCCATCAGATAGTAGTTGACAACGCCCCGATACTCCGCCTGATATTGGGCTACGATACTAAAGTCCGTATCGTTGATCCGTTCAGGAAGATGAATCGGTTTTCCACGTCGCATATATCGGGCACATTGGTTACGGATGACCGCCGCTGGAACCTTGAGTCCCGGAGCACCATTGATGCAGCGATGACCACGATGGTCATGTTTGTCATCGGCATCCAGGGTAACGATTTCGTAGCCCAAAAACTTTGCCGCTTCCGTGCGTGCATTAGTAATCAACGTCTTCTCTTGGGACAGTTCAAGCTTGAGATCGTTCTCAAGAAACCGCCGCAAATGAAGTTTGATCTCATCTGCTTCCTGCCGTGGACCACTGAAACCCAGAAGGAAGTCATCCGCGTATCGAACGTACCTCAGCCGACGAAAGTCCGGATCGTTGGGGTCCCGGGAAGGCAAGCGTTGTGCCTGTTGGCGCAGTCGTTTGGCCTCGTCGTGACGACCAGCTTTCTTTTCCTTTGCAGCTTGCCGAAGTAGCGACATGTACGGCGGATAACGCTTCCGTCGATTCCCTCGGTGGTACATCGGAACCAGTACCTTGTCGACATAGCTGTCCAACTTATCGAGATAGATATTCGAAAGGATGGGGCTGATCACACCGCCCTGTGGACTTCCACTGAGGGTAGTGTGGTACTGCCAGTCTTCCAAGTATCCGGCCTTGAGCAAGTTGGCAATCAACCTCAGCAAACGGTTGTCGTGAAGCCTCTCGCTGAGAATCGACAGCATGACCGAATGGTCAAGCCGGTCGAAACATTGAGCGATGTCTCCCTCAATGAACCATTTGACTCCTCTCCAGCGCTGGGTGATATCTCCGAATGCAGTGTGGCAACCCAGTCGAGGCCGGAATCCATGTGAATGTGAATTGAACTGCGGTTCATAGTATGCGTCCAGTATCGAACGCAAGACTTCTTGAAGCAGTTTATCCGACCATGTCGGCAGCCCGAGCGGACGAAGCTTTCCCGACTTTTTGGGAATGTAAGTTCGTCGAACTGGCGTCCATCGATAACGTTCATGACGCAAGAGGTCGATGATCGTATCGATTTTCCGCATCGACATGGCATCCACGGTTTCCGACGTAGATCCTGGTGTTAACGCACCGTCGTTTCGATAGATTCTTCCATAAGCACGTAGAAAGAGGTCGGGGTTGTACAATTGCCGATAGACTCGTTCCAAAGGCAGCCCTTGTCTGCCACGCTCTTGGATGATCCCCAATATCGTTTCGGCGTCTCGCATCTCGCGTACCTTGACGAGTTGGTAATCAGATCACCTGTCTTCCTTCGCCATGTAGTGGGCTCTCCCCACCTCGGACTACTACGAAGACTCCGTCACCATAGGACTCTCGTCCCTTAGGCGATCCCGCGTTCCGTTGGTGCTGAACATCCTAGCGCGACTTAGGCGCCCCACTCATCCCCTTGAATGAAGTCACTCTTCATCGCCCAACCGGTCGGAGGTAGTAGGCCGCAATGCGCGGACGGCCAACTCCTGGTGGCGTTGCTGTTAGACGCTGTAGCAACGAGCGTGCGCTTGCGCCGCTGGGGATTAGGATTCAGGCAGTTTAGCTTTCGCCTTATCGCGCGGGTCTTGCAGGACGAGACCTTCAGCGTCTTCCAGTCACTCCCGCTTTTACAACATGCTCTTGTCCCCACCTCCTTTCGGATTCAGGTTAGTTGATGACCCAAGAACATTCCTCCGAGTTCCTCCTGGCTACGCCAGGGATTCAGCACCGCGTTACGCGGCGCACCACATTAGCGCATACGGTTCCTCGAATCATGGATTCGCTGCGTGTCTGAACGTCGAACGGACAGTGCGAACCGGAGCAAGCGGGTAGCGCCGGAGGATGCCACAGAATTTCTCCCAGGTCATCGAGCGAATGCGATTGCGGCGATTAAGCCACTTTCGCCAACGTGGCCCGACCTCGTGAAGAAACCGTGTCAGTGATCCCGAGTTCCAATCCGACGCCGGCAGGACTGCTTGCACCAGACCATACAGTGCAGCAGCGTGGCCCTTGGTCATCGAAAGGCAAAGGCTCCCACGATGGGTCTTTCGACGCTCAATAGCATGGCTTCCGGACTCGCTGTCTACGCTTCGCCGAGCGAGTTACCCCAACTCGACGCAAGACTCGCTTCCAGTTGCTGGTCAGGCTCTGCTGGGCGGGCTTCTCACCCGCAGGGTTCCGATGAAAGGTTTTAAAGCTGTAAATTACATCTCATCCCCCTTGCCCAGGCTTGCTTGGCGCAAGCGATGTGACCCACGCAGTTTTTGGATGCACTCAAACTTCATCGGTCGTGGACACCGACGCGAGTTTGAGACTCTGCTTAGCCGCTTCCCCGAGTTCTGCTGTAAGAGAACTGTCGTCGATGAAGCCACCGAGGCAGCTTTGCCCATTTGCCTTTCTCGTCACACCCCACGGCCTCGGGACTTGGCCCCAATATGAATGTCTAATTGGCCACTGCTGGCCAGCCGCGAAACGGCCAAAATGGTGTAATTCCGTTCAGCGCGAAACTCGCTGGAGCGCGACACCTAGATGACACATCGTTTGGCAGACGAGTTTGACGAGTTGAGCTTTCGCAGCGGTCACCAAGGCGAGTGCACGCAGGCGAATTGCCAAAGTGGTTGCCTTCGTGCGACCAGTTATGGAAGCTCGCCGCTCTTTGCGAAGGTACGAAACTGCGCCGGTTTAAGAAGCGTCAGCTTTCCACTACCTTCAACGATGTAGACGATAGTGCTTTCCACGTCCGAGTCGCCGTGCAGCAATTGACCGGCGGCATTGAAGGTGGCGAAGGAGCCTTCGTTCATCACGACCGCCACCCACAGAGGCTCGCCCGTTTCAGCGTTCCACATGCGGACGGTGTTGTCACTGCTGCCGGAGACGATCTTGCGTCCGTCCGAGGACCAGTCGACGGAATTAACCGGGCCGCTGTGCCCTGCGAGCGTCATCTCCGACGTGCCATCCGCTTTCCACAATCGGAGTGTCGCGTCCTCGCTTCCTGAAACGAGTCGGCTGCTGTCGGGACTCCAGCAGATTGCGGCCACGCCCTTTGTATGCCCCTCGAGCACCGGTCCCGGAGTTCCGTCGGCTTGCCAGATGCATAGCCGGTTGTTCGAAACGGCAGCCGCCAGCCATGCCCCGTCAGGGGACCAGGCCGCTGCGCCTGCCGCCGGTTTTGGAGTGGGGACTTCGAAAACGGGACCGGCTCCGCCATCGGATCGAAATAGCCGCAGCGGGTTGTCTCCGCGAATAGACGTCACGGCGAGCCAATCAGACTTCGGGTTCCAAGCCAAAGAACTGATTGCCGGGAAGTTCTGCACCAGCACGTCACCCGGAGTGCCGTCCGGGCGGAGCATTTGAACCTCGGCGACGCTTGTTCCGCGCGTCACAGCAACCCACTTGCCATCCGGCTTCCAGGCAACATATCTGCCTGAAATCTCTTTAGGTGCGGTGACGAATTTCGCGGGCTCATCCATCGTCCAGATGTACACGGACGGTTTTCGACCGTAAGTCTCTCCACTCACCACCAACTGCTGGCCGCTCGGGCTCCACTCGACCGCGTGCATGGGCTGACCCACGTGCCCTTCCAACGTGCGGACCTGTTTGCCTTCCGGCGACCACAACCGTACCGGCTTAGCTGAGGTCGCCAGCATCGTTGCTTGAGGATTCCAAGACGTCTGCAGGCGGCTGTCGAGCTGACTGCCTTCGATCGTCGGACCGGGAGTGCCGTCTGTCGCGAATAGACGAACCGAGTGGCGCAAGTAGCTGCCGATGGCAGCCGATTTGCCGTCGGGACTGATCGCGATTGGCCTGAAATGCAAAGGGGATTTTTCGAGCGTTGGTCCCACGATGCCATCGGTGTTGAGCATGTACGAGTTGCGGTAACCCCCAAGCGCCAGTTGCTTGTTGTCGGGATGCCATACCACACATTGCATTTCCGATGCTCCATGGACAGGACCGGGAGTGCCATCGCTATTCCAAAGGTGGAGTTTGCCGGGACTGAGCACGGCCAATTGCCCGTCCCGACTCCAGGCCAAATGCCCGCCTTCCTCGGCCACAGTCGACCGCAGAGTCCCGTCGGCGTTCCACAGTTTCACACCGTCCGCATGGCTGCTGGTGGCCAAGATGCCATCGGGACTCCAGGCCACTTTGATATCTTGCAGGCCACAGTCGAGACCTGGTCCGGCCGAGCCATCATCCGCGTCCCACAACTGAACCGTTCTCATGCCCGCTGCTGCTGCGATCCACTTTCCGTCCGGACTCCATGAGATGGCGCTAGAGCCGGTTTCCTCGTCCGGCGGACCGAGCTGCAAGCCGACCGTGCCATCGAGATGGTAGATTTTCAGCAACGTGTTTGTGGCGACAGCCAGGCGATCGCTTTCAGGAGACCAGCAAATGGAGTTCACGTAATCGTTGTGAACGAATAAATGAACCAATTGCATCGTCTTGGAATCGTAGACGCGCACGCGGCCAAGTCTGGACCCACAGGCTAGATATTTGCCGTCTCCACTCCAGGCGATTGCGTTAATTGGACTTCGCGCGGCGACCGTTTCCACCTGCCAGCGGTCGATGCCGGGAAAGACTCGCGGACGTGGCAACAGCCCCGGCAACACGTTTTCGGCGGGGCCAACTTGCCATTCTTTCGGCAACGCCACCGGCGCCTGCGCGGGCGGCGTATCGGGGGACCGATCGCTTCCGGCGTTCATCACCAGGTATATCACGCCGAGTAGCAACACAACGCCGCCCGCTGCCGCTCCGATCTGCACTTTGCGATTCTGCCATAGCGCTGGCGACGTGGCGGCTTTCCTGGCTCGTTGCGGCGTTGCGAGGACCCGGGCCAGCGACTGCTGTGTCTGTGGGTCGGTATCTTGCCTACTCCCGTCGATGCTCACTGTGTCTTCCGCACCGGCATTGGTCTGAGATTGTGCGGTTGCCACCGGTTTGACAGCGGGAACAGATTGAGCGGTGGGATCGTCACCGAGACTTTGTAAGAACTGGTTGAGATGGCTGTCTTCCGAAGCAGCTAGCTGAAGAGAGGGTACCGACGATCCGGAGGTAGAGCTACCACCTTGGCAGTTTTCCAATTCGGCGATCACTTCGGTCATCGTCGCGTAGCGATCCTCCGACTTCTTTGCCACCATGCGGGAAAACACCGTATCAAGTGCAGCCGGCACACCAGGGATTTCGTCTTGAAGCGAGGGAATCGGAGCCTCGCGATGCGCCAGCAGTTTGGCCATCAGCGAGTCGCCGTCATAGGCGGCTTTGCCGGTCAGCAGATACCAGAGCGTGATTCCCAGGCTGTAAATGTCGCTGCGTGCGTCGGCGGTCTTCGTGCTCAGCGCCTGCTCAGGAGCCATGTAATCGACGGTCCCCATGATCTGACCCGTGCTGGTCAGCTCTGCTTGCTCTTCATCGCCGGACAATTCCAGCCGGGCGAGTCCCATATCCAGAATCTTGACCGTGCCCTGGAAGTTGAGCAGCAGGTTGGCTGGTTTGATGTCTCGGTGGACGACGCCTTCTGCGTGTGCATATTCCAATCCTCTTGCCGCTTGCAGTATGCAACTGAGAGCCTTGTCGACCGATAATGGCCCATTGTCTTTGACCAGCGCGGAAAGGTCCGAGCCTTCGACGTACTGCATCACCAGAAAATGCCTGCCACCGTCTTCGTCCGCGTCGTAAGCGGTCACGACGTTGGGGTGTTCGAGTCTAGCGGCGGCCTTCACTTCCCTATGAAATCGCTGAACCGCGTCGGGCGATTTCATTGCTGAAGAGGCGAGGACCTTCAGCGCGACGACACGTTCCATCCGTTTGTGCTCGGCCTTGAACACCATCCCCATGCCGCCCTGGCCGAGCTTATCCTGAACCACATAGTTGCCCAGGACGAGACTCCTTCCTTTGCCTTGATAGATCGCCTTGGCTTGATAGGCCGTCAGTTTCTTTTGCCGCACCAGCACGCGGGCAAGCTGCTGGCTGTCTTTCGGTCGGTCCGCCGCCGGAAAACTATCCACCAACGTCTGCATTTCCGCTGTGGACTGGAGACCGCTATCGGAAAGGCGTTGAATGAATTGTTCCAGTGAAACGGCCACGAGTAGGCACCTCCAGCAACCAGTATAGTGCACCTGAATGGGGCTCTCCAGAGAGCAGCAGCGGTCCCTTCCGCTACGATATGTGCACCTATGCGAAACGTAATGCGCATATCGGGCTCATCTTGATTTCGTGGACGGGAAACTAGCTCGAGTGGCGTTGACTCGTTGCACTGACCGGAGAAGAACTGTTTCACGCCTCGACACTCGCCCTGAAGGAAGAACCGGTCTGAACGCTTCCAGCAGCGAGAACACTGACGGGTTGGCCACCGATTTTGTGCGGCGGTGAGGTCGCCCCGCGGCAAGAAACTGCACGATGACTGAGCGCTGCGGTGACGACACCGCTCGCATTTGGCCGCCACTCAAACTCGCCTCGGTTGCATCGACTTCGGCAAATCGTCTCGATCCGTAACGCGCGTGGGTGAAAAGGACCTCTGCAATTCTAGACTGCGCTAAAAGTGCGTCGGTGTCGCACACCCGGTTCACTAACAATTTGATTTCCCGGTCGCCAGAACGCACTCACGGCGCGCAGCCACAATGACACTTCGGCAATTTCGCGTCGTGCGTCAGGAGGGCGTGACATTGCGCAGTTGCCCGAAACCTCTCAGGTCGACAACTCCTGAGTCGCGAACGCCGATTGCGGTGATTCCGAACGGCTGAATTGTCTTCAAAACTCGCGAAGGGTGCAACGTGCCAACAAACAGCCCGTTCTTCTCTCGAAAACTACTTTAGCGGCTTGATCCAAATGTTTCGAAACTGGATCAGCGCGGATGCCGGGCTGAACTCCTTGGTCTTCTCGTTGTAACCGCCGTGGTGCTGGAGCACGATCGCACCTTTGGCAGGAATGCCGGGCATCGGAGCATTGTCGGTCACCGTCTTGCCGTTATTGACGATCGTGACGCGCTCGCCCTTCATCGTGATGTCAAATGTGTTCCACTCGCCCACCGGCTTGTCGGCGTTTTCCTTTGGCAAAGCGCCTTTGCGGACTTCCGGATCTTTGCTTCCGTGGAACGCCCAAAGTTGTCCCGACCCGCAGGGCCAGCACCACAAGTTGATTTGCGATTTGCCGCTACCGCGGAGGAAGATGCCTGAGTCGGCGTTCGGGATATCTTTGAACAGCGGCTTGCCGTTTTTGTCGGTCTTCTGCGTGCCGTCGGGATTGAACAACTTGGCACGGTATGGCTTGCCGGATGTCCGCTTGAAGCGCCATTCGATGTGCAGTTGATAGTCGCCGAACTCTCGCTCGGTGACCAGGTTGCCGCCTTTGGCCTCGTAGTCGATCACGCCGTCGATGACTTGCCAGTTATGATCGGCCTTGGGCAGCTTCCAACCGGTGAAGTCTCTGCCGTTGAACAGGTGAATCCAACTGTCGTCCGGCGGTCTCCAGTTTTTGGCTGGCTTGTCGGCAACCGCGACACTCGACAACATGACAATCAGAGCGGCTGCCGGAATCGAGAATAAAAAGCTTGCGAATCGAAACGGATGAGTCATGGTGGTTTCTCCCTTGGATTGGATGGGGTTGTAAGAGGTTCGGTATTCTGACTGCTCTGGTGACCGCAGTGGCGACATTCCGTCAACGTTGATTAGAAGGCATTTCAAAACCTGAGCCGAACGCGCTAGCGTCGGGCTCTGTGTTGATTTCGAGCCCAAAAGAAGGGCCCGAGGCTAGCGCCTTCGGCTCACTTGTTGGTGACGACACGGTTTTGAAATGTGCTATAAGTAAATCACGGTTAATGATGCTACCTCGTATTCTTGCCGACTTGCTTAGTGCGGTTTGGGTCGTGGTTCGGATTTTTCGTTGGCATCTGTGCTTGGATCGATTTTCGCCATCGATGCAAGTCGTTTCGTAGCTGCTGGGCCACTTTGTCTGGTATCTTGGCTGCAAGGTCGGTCTGTTCGCCTATGTCCGTGGCTAAGTCGTATAATCGAATGCTGTTGTCCTCATTTGGGGCTCCAGGCGACATCTTTTTTCCAATTGTCAATTGCCGCCTTCATAGTTCGGATTGACGATTATTTGTTTTTCTTCTGTAGCTCGACCATCCCGCGGCCCAGTGCTTCGCCGACTAGCATGTAGGTCTCAGCGTTCTGGTTGTAGTGAAAGCCCTGGTTCCGCGGAGAGATCTCGGCTTCGCGCCAGAAGTCGCGCGTCTCGACGGTTTTCACGTTGCCTCTGAACTCCGCATACTTGCCTTTGTCGCCGCCGACGGCGAGCTGCGCTTTGGCGACGGTTAGCGTGTTGCCCGACATCTTCCAACCGTCGAACCCGATCGTCGCGACGACGAACGGAGCGGCGGGGGATTTGAATTCTTTGCGCAGCGTCTTGATCAGGTGCACCAGGTTCTGCTCGTAGCGGCCTGCGTGGACGGCGCTGCCGGTGTCCTTGTGTCCCTGCCACCAGACGAACCCGGCGATCTCATACCCTCGGCCCTTGAACTGCGGGAACTCGCCGTCAAAGTTGGCGAGTACGTTGTGCGCGGCTTGAAAACAGTCATCGTATTGCTTGCCCGCATACCAGTTGATCGGCTTCGGCTTCGTGCCCTTGTCCCAGATGGCGGGCGAGTCCTTGTAGCCCGCATAGACCTTGCCCTCGTGCTCGTACCGCTCGCTACCCGGCGGCAGGAAGTCCCACGCCAGACTCCGGTTGCCCTGCGACGCCTTGAGGATCAGCACGGGTTCGTCGTGGAAGTCGCCTACGACATGACCAAAGCCGAGTTCGGGGCCGATGCTGTTGCTGCTCGCTCCACAGCCGACACTCAGCCACTTGTTCGCCCCGGCGGTCACAACGCCCTTGTACCAAACGTCGTCCCGCTCGACCCACTTGCCCTGGTCGTCAATCAGGTGCGGGAACTTGCCGTCGGCTTTTACGACCGTCGCCAGCGTGCCGGGGATGTCGATGCGAGCGATCCAGCCCAAGCCGTTGGCCTGATCGGTGAGGTAGGTGATCTTGAACGGAACTCTCTTGCCAACGGTCAGCTTGATGTGTTTGTGCACCGCGTCCTTGCCGACTTCTTTGCGATAGACCTCAACGCCGTCCACTTCCATGATGTTGTGAGTCGAACCACCATAGCCGGGCCGGAACTCGTGCACTCCGGTGGTCTTTGGCTCGATGACGCCTCGCACGACCTGCGTTCCGCCGCCAGGATAGGACGTGGGCTTAACGCCGCCGAACATTTCGAGTTTCAGCGTTTTGGTCGGCTTCAGCTTGTCGTAGTCGGCGTCCGGGTCATAAGGCCCTGGGTAGACGGAGACGACAGGATCCAGAAACTCCGATCCCCAACGGCTTCCACCGCCGGTGACCTGCCCGATGCCCACCATGTTCGACTGGCCGGAGAGGATGTAGACCTTGACCGGTTTGCTCGTGTCAGTGTTGTCGGCGAGGGCAGCCGACAGTGCGAACAGAAACAAACACGCAGCTACAGGCAGGCAGGGTCGGTTGGGTTGGTCGCGTCGCATCATTATGTGGATTTCCTTGTGAATGGTCCAAGAGCCAACCAAACTCAGCTCAGTAACTCATCAGATGCTGAGTCTTCACTTCGGCGATTCACTCATCTTTGCGATGGCTTCCGCGAAGCCCTTGCCGATTTGTGCCATGATTTTTGCAGAGCCGTTGTAATGGTATCCGGCATTGGAGCTGCCTTTCAGGACTTCTAGCTCGCGGGGCGTATAAAGCTCGGCCCGGAACTTTTCCAGGGCTTCTTCCCGTTGTTTGCGACTGAGGTTCTTGTCCTTGTTCAACTCCTGAGACTTGGCTCTCAGCTTGCCGCCTCTCGCCTTCAGTTCGTCCAGTTCCGCGTCCCAGTAATTCTCAGTCAGGACCGCCGTCACACTGCCTTTGAATTCGGGCAGAGACGCGGGGGCAGCCATGGCGTCGCGGAAATTCTGATGGATCGCGCTGTAACGTTTTTGGTCCGCTCGGTATTTTGCGACGGGGCCGCCTACTCCCATGACGCCAATCACGAATGGCAGTTTTGGTGCGGAGAGATCCTTGCGAACGTCACGAATGAACTGTGCCATGAGCTTACTGTAGAGGTCGTAACCACCGGCTTTGTCCCGGTTGGGATACACGTCTCGACCAACCATATCGTTCCAGCCCTGGAACCAGACAAATCCGGCGAGTTCGTAGCCCGCGTCGGCATCATATGCCGGATAGACTCGCTTGATGTCCTTCAACACCTTGTTCACGTGCTCCAGCATCAGCCGGTAGTAATGCCCGCTTGCCTTGGCACGATCCGCCTTGACCTTATCAATGTCTTTGCCTTGCTTTTTGAGCGATTCGAGCTGCGAATCATTAAACTCGTAGGGACCGGAACTGGGTGAACGAAAATCGGTGTGCAGCGACTTGCCGCCCCAGGCCGTCTTGATAATGAAAATCGGCTCATCGAGATGCTTCTGCATGTAGATGCCAAAGGTGAATTCAGGGCCAATCTTTGTCCCGCGACCTTTCGCACCGTAACCGGCGGTCAACTGGCCATGATATTCCTCTTCGGATCCGCCATTCCCAATCGACGAGATCCACACGTTCTCAGAGACCCGCGGCTTCCTGTCAGCGTCTCGCATCTCTTTCAAGATCGGCGCCGTCCGGGGATCCATTCCAATGTGGTCAAACGTCGAAACATCGGCATGCCCCTGCATATTGGATTGCCCAACGAGAATGAAAACTTTGAACGGCTCTTTCGCCGAAACGTGCGAAACACACAATACGATGAACGCGATGAAGGTGACGAATCGATTGATCATTGTTTAGAACTTTCGTACGTGGGGAGGTGGGATTCACTTTGTCTAAAGTGTAGTTGATCAGAAGTCAACCAACGATCACCCTAGATGTTGCGTATGCGTTCTGCTAATACGTTGCCGGCTTCCGACCACGCGGTGCGCTGCGGCCGGACGACTTGAGATGTTCCAGAAGCTTTTGCAGTTCTTTGCGTTTCGCTTCTTCTTTGAAAAACAGATTCGTCTTTTCACCGAGGTCGGTCTTCAGGTTATACAGTTGCCCGGTCGCGTCTGGAGCCAATTCAGGCAAGGCGTAGTCTTTCATTATGCCCTTGCTATAGTTGTTTCCGCCCGACCCCATGTGGTCCAGGTACTTCCATTCGCCCTGTCGAAGCTGAAACTCTCCTCGAAAGCTCTGCGTCAGCATGTGGGGGCGAATCGACTTTGCGTCGTTCTGAATTCCCAGCATGGCGGGCAGCATGTCGTAGCTATCGACCGCCGCTTCATCGGGCAACTCATAGCCAACAACGGATGCCAGCGTCGCAAAGATGTCGGTCGTGTTTGTCATCTGGTTCGACACGAGTCCGGCCGGAATGCGTCCGGGCCATCTGGCGATGAAAGGGACACGATGGCCGCCTTCCCAACCGTCACGCTTCACGCCGCGCCAGCCACCCGAGGCGTCATGCTGATGGTCGCGACGCATCCAGTCAAAGTGAACGGTCTCCGCACCGTTGTCGGAGTTAAACAAAACAAGCGTGTTGTCATCGATGTCGAGTTCTTTGACCAGATCCAGTACTCGTCCGACAAGCACATCCAGCTCCCAGACAAAGTCGCCACGCGGTCCCGCTTTTGTTGCACCGTTAAACTCAGGTGCCGGCAGGACGGGAGCGTGAGCAATTTGCGTGGAGAGCACGGCGAAGAAAGGTTCGTCTGGCTTCTTTGCGCGGTGGTCGGTGATGAACGCTTTCGTTTTCTCGTAGAACAACAGGTCGGCGTTCAGGAAGTCGTAGCCGGGTGACATCCAGCCTTCGTCGTTGTCCCATCGCCACTTGCCGCCGGGATTCGGAAGGTTGTCTCGTTTGTGTCGCTGGCTGGCGGGAACGGCGACCATGCCGTTTTCGATGTAGATGTACAGCGGGTCGGTGTTGGGGCAATTGGGGGTGATGAACGATTCGTCAAACCCGCGTTGATTCGGCCCATCGACAAGCGGGGTACTCTTTTCATAGTCAATGAGCAACGAATTCTTGAACCCGCCGCCGAGTCGTTTATTGTTCTTGTCATACCAGGTCAGTCCCACATGCCACTTGCCGAAGACGCCGGTGCGGTAGCCTTTCTCTTTCAGCATCTGAGCAATGGTGAGCGTACCGGGTTTAAGATAACTGGGACCGCCTGGTCCTTCGAAAGCTCCGCCGCCTCGACCGGTCGAGCGGTAAATCTGCTGACCGGAGTACAGCCCATAACGCGACGGCGAGCAGATCGTCGACGGGCTGTGAGCATCGGTAAATCGAACTCCCTCTTTAGCCATCTGATCCAGCCGAGGCGTCTTGTAGGCAGACTTCGGGTTGTAACATGACAGGTCGCCGTACCCGAGGTCGTCGGCGTAAATGATAATAATGTTGGGTTTGTCAGCCCACGCTTCGTCCGTGGCCGCTAGCGAGGTTGCTAAGACCAAAAAAAGTAGGCTGGCTATCTTGTATTGGTAGTTCATCGATATTCGTTTCATAAAAGCTGTAGGATGCCAACCATGCGCGTGCAATCCAGATTTACTTGTAGAACTCGGGTTTGTGAGGTTCGACGCCCAGCTTCTCATAATTGAACCCGGCTTTCAAAGGCTTAAAGTCGCCGATGATGTCGACTGAACTTTTCGGATTGATGGATTTCTCTATACCGAGGCCCCAGTAGACGGCGTTTACCGTCAGTCGTCTTAGGCGAGCGGCAGATGAGGATTTACCTGCCGCGTGGTTTGGTTGGGTGAATGG
>CAYFJO010000238.1:0-16125 GCA_964343305.1 uncultured Pirellulaceae bacterium
ATCAGCCGGCTGTTGTGCTTGTGGCGAAAGATGCGGCACCCGCCGTTGTGTTAATTCGCAAGCAAGCACCAGCGCAAGAAAAGCAGGCAGCCGCCGCGTTGGCTGGTTATCTTTCGCAGATCGGCGGCGCGGAATTCTCGGTAGCCGTGGCGGGCGACGAGTTGCCGGATCGCGCGATTCTCGTGGGCGAGGTTGACTCGCCTGCGCCACATGATGTCAGTCGCGAAGGATTCGTAATTCGAACGGAAGGACAGCGACTGAGGATTTGTGGAGGCACGCCGCATGCGACGTTGTTCGGCGTGTTCGCGCTGTTGGAAGAACAACTCGGTTGCCGCTGGTGGTCGTGGAACGAAGAAGACGTGCCGCAACGCGAGTCGATTGAAATCGTTGCTCAAGACACGCACATCGAACCAGCGTTCCAGCGGCACAACGTGTATAACCGTGAGGCCCAAAATTCGCGAAACAGTTTTGCACACAAGTTGCGGACCGTCAGCCTGACGAATTTCACGGGCGGGCATAACTTGTGTCCCATGTTGAAACCACATGCGGAAAAGCATCCTGACTTTTTGCCGATGGACAAGAACGGCGTGCGGAAGTTCAACAACATCCACATGAATTACACCGCCGCGGGAATGGACAAGGTCGTGGCCGACCTGCTGCGCGAGCAAGTCGAGAAACGCAAAGGCAATCTCGATGGCGTGATTTACTTCGCGGGCATGGGAGATTGGTACGGCGGCATGGATCTGTCGCCCGAGTCAAGACGGATCTACGAAGAAGAAACCTGGACCGATCCCGACGGCCGCAAGAAGCCGGGCTACACAGGGACGTTGTTGCGGATGATCAATCGCGCGGCCGCGATGTTGGAGGAAGATTATCCGGGCATCCAGGTCGGCACGTTTGCCTACATGAGTCTCGAAGCACCGCCAGCCAAGACGCGTCCGCGCGACAACATAGCGATTCGTATACCGAGGTTGCGGCACGACACGGTGCGATCGATTTTGGAGTCGGACAAGAATCAGAGCTTCCGCCGGAATCTTGAACGATGGTGCGAACTGGCTCCCGGTCGCGTTTACATCTGGGAATATGGATCGAACTTTCGCAATTTCCTGCGACCCTTTCCGTGCCTGCGGTCGCTGGCCGAGAACATTCGGTACTACCACAAAGTCGGCGTGGCGGGCGTTTCGATTCAAGGCAACTATGTATCGACCGGTGGTGACCTTGCAGTGCTGAAGAACTACGTCTGGGCCAAACTTCTGTGGGATCCGACGCGCGACGTCGAAGCGCTGATCGACGAGTTTTGTCGCGGCTATTACGGCCCCGCTGCCACGGACATGAAAGCGTACGTCGCGTTGATGGAGAATTCCGTTCGCGGCGACGATCCGATTTCGGCCGATGAGTTTGATGAGCGGCTGGCATACCTGACTCCGGACGTGGTCGCTGAGGCGCAATCGCTACTTGGTCACGCTCTAGCCACAACGAAAGGCAATGACGACGATCCGTTTTATCGTCGAGTGAAAGAAGCCGAAATTAGCATGGAGGCGTGGCTGCTGTGGAAATCCGGCCCACTCAAAGAGGAAGGCGATCGTCTGATCCGCGCCGACATCGGCCAAGACACGGCGGCTCGCGCCCGCGACTTGGTGAAATACTGCCGCGACGCATCTCCGCGTGAATGGGGAAACGGCGTCAAGTATCGGATGAATTTTCTGGCGATGCACGGCGGGCCATTGCACCGACTGCGGCAAGGTCCGATCACGGTGAAAGTCGCGCCCATGCAGAACGGTCAGGTTCGGGGCGTGTTGCACGGCGATAAGATTGCGATCGACCAGTCGCACGTCGCATTGACCGTGCCTGCGGTTTCTTACGAATTGACCACACAGGAGCTGGGACGTGTCGAAATGCAAGCCGACCTCGGCGTCTCGATGTGGGGCGGGCCGCGTCGTAATCAAACGGGATTTCAAGCAATCGAACTCGGCGCGGATGGCGTGCTGCGATGCACGGCCAGCAGCCAGCGGCTCGTCGCAAGCAGTGGCGAGAATCAAGCGACATTTGTTTCGAATTATCAAGTCGCCAAACGGCCTGATGAAGTCGTCGTGCAATACGAGGCGGCCCAAGGAAAGTGGCGAGACGTGCCAATCGACTCATCGACGGAAACGCCGATTCCGCTGGCTGCACATTTGAAGGTCACGCGCAACGACCGGGGACTGGTGATCACCGATCGTTACGAATCGCCCAATGGTAAAGCGCCGACTGGCCTTGTCGCCTATGATGCAAAGAATCGAACAATCACGATTTCCGTGACATTGTCGAGAGCGGACGTGACCGCGAAGGAGCCAGCGCTGTTAGGCAGTCGTGAAGTACAGGTAAAATCAACGGGGCGAGCAAACGGGACGAAATAGAATTCGGTATGAACTTCCGAGTTTTGACAGGTCTGTGCGTAAGCGTCTTTTACAAAGAACATTCATATGTTTAGAATTGAGTCGCATGAGAATGGGTCCAATCGCGATTGGGTTTTCAAAAATGTCAATTCGGACCACGGAGTTTTCGCATGAATGATTTCCAAATGAACCGGCGGCAAGCCCTCATCGCGAGCGGCTTAGGCACGATGAGCCTGGGCATGCCCGGAGTGGTGATGGGCAGTGACAAGCTCGACGCCCAAGGCAAAGCCGTCGCCTCGGAAAAGTCTTGTATCTTCGTGCTGCTCTGCGGCGGACCGAGCCACATCGATACTTGGGACATGAAACCCAACGCGCCGTCGAGTTTTCGTGGACCGTACGTGCCCATCGCCACCAAAGTGCCGGGAATGCGCATCAACGAGATGCACACGCGGTTGGCGAAATTGACCGACCAATTCACGTTGATCAACTCCATGACTCACCCGGGCGCCATCAGCAATCACTTCGACGCGATGCACAATTTGCTCAGCGGCCAATCGGTGAAGCGCGTGAAGCAGGGTGTACCCGATGACCAGCCTTATCTCGGATCGTTTATTGCCAAGCACAAGCCCAGCGAACGCAATCTCGTATCCAACGCGTGGCTCATCAAGTGCGTGGGACCGCCCGTTTTTTGCGCGCCGAATATTGGCATCGGCGGTTACCTCGGCTCGGCGTACGCGCCGGTGTTTGTCGGCTCAGCCCAAAATCATCCGGCGATGGACAGCTTTACGCCGCCGAAGATTTACGACTTCGGTGACGAGAAAGCCTTCTCCCGGCGCAAGAGTTTGCTCAACCGCCTTGACAAGAAGTTGGACAATGACCCGACTGGCAAGGATTGGTCTGACCTGCGCGCGAAGGCCTACGAAGCGATGACACGTCCCGAAGGCCGGCAGGCGTTTGACCTGAAGCGCGAGCCTGCGAAAGTACGTGAACGTTATGGGATGCATCCGCTTGGACAGAATCTGTTGCTCGCGCGACGTATGGTCGAGTCTGGCGTGCGGTTTGTGACCGTCAACGGCTGGACAGGACAGGCACCGCACGACAAAAAGGGGCCGCCGAGTAGTAGCTGGGACATGCACGGCGGAAACATGGGCATGGGTAATGCCTTCGGCGACGGCTCGTATGGTATGGGTTTTTGCCTGCCGCGTCTGGATCAGGCGCTTGCTGGGCTGCTGTCCGATCTCAAAGAGCGCGGCATGATGGACAACACGCTCGTCGTGGCGATGGGTGAATTCGGCCGCACTCCAAAAGTTCTGACTCAGGAACCACCCGGACGCCAGCACTGGCCCAAGTGTTTCTCAGCCATCATAGCCGGCTGTGGCATTCGCGGCGGGACGGTCTATGGCAAATCCGACAAACACGCCGCCTACGTCACCAGCAACCCCGTCCGCCCCGAGGAAATGTCCGCCACCATCTACCACGCCCTCGACATCCCGCTCAACGCGGTGCAAAACAACCGCGGCATTTTGCGCCCCATTACCACGGGGAAACCGTTGATGGAGTTGTTCGGGTAAAACCGTAAGGCGATCGGCCAGTGAGTTCACACCGGACGTAGTGGAATTCACCAGAATTCCTTGTGCTCAGGGAATTCTGGCGAATCCCACTACAAAAACCGAAAGCCGCGTCTGGTCAAGCTTCGTAGTAGATGGATGCAATCTGCTCGTCGAGCAGAAGCAAACTTTGGCTGATCAACAGAACTTATTCTTCGTCTTTGGCGAGGTTCTTGAAATACTCTTCGATCACTTCGCGAAAGTGGGCGGGCAGGTCCTTGCTTAGATCCTGCAGGACAGCTTGTCGCTCACTCGGCGGGAGGTCGCCCCAGTCGCCGTCGCGGCCTAATTTCTTGGGATCGATGTTTCCTGGTCCCGTGCCGCCACCGGGCATGCTGTCGTTCATTGGGCTGCTGGGCTGACTTCCGCCCTTGTTGCCTCCGCCGCCACCTCCGCCGCCACCTCCTTGTTGCTGCTGCTTTTCAAGTTCTTCGATTAACTTGTCCAGCTTGGCCAGCACATCGTCTTCTTCCTTGCGAACGATCGTGCCGGAGCGGTACAACGCTTGACGCCGGCGAATGTCTTTCATCAAGCGTGCGACTTCGTCCAGAGAATCGGTCTTCAGCGGCTTGATGTCCGCCAACATCAACTCACCCACCGTTTTGTATCGGCGTGGGAGCGCGTCGACGTTTTCCAACAATTTTGACAGACTACTCAGGCATTCTTTCTTTTTGAGCAACCGGTGATGGGCAACGCTTTGATAGAACAGCAGCGATGCGGGATCGACCACGTTGCCGGAGTCCACGCTGTCCATTTGACGGAGCGCTTCGTCGAACAAATCGTGCTGGGTTAACCAGCGCCCGTAGTACAGCCGCATATTGTTGCGGACAAACTCGTCGGTCTCTTTGTTCGCCAGGAATTCATAGTCTGGCGCGGATGGATCCTTGCGTACGTCGGCACATAGCTCCATCAATTCGCGACTTGGCTGGTGAACCACAGAGATCACCGCCGCGACCTGGTCGAGAATTTGCACGGCGGACGCTTCTTGATCGTTCGCTTCCCAAAGCGTGTCGATTTTGAGTCGCGTGATGTCGTCGGCGCCGCGCGTGGTGAGCCACTTGTCGATGGACTCTTTGACCTGGGCCGTCGTCGGAACTTCCCAACTGGCTCGTTCGGCCAGGTCGTCTTGTGCGACGAGTGATGTTGCGAAAAGCACAACAGCCATCATAAATAAGTTCTGTTTCATCAGGCTTGCTCCGGTTCGATGTCAAATTTCCGATGTCTCGGAAGACTTCGGAAGTTCTAGTCAACGGTACTTCATTTGTTCTTGCCGAGGACGATGTCGCGCGTGATCTCGCGGATGTTCTCCTGTCGATCCGCAAGACGTTCGAGCGCATCACGTATGTCCGTGTCTTCGGTCAAACCAACGGGATCATCGGGATCGTCCAACAACCGTGAGTATCGCTTATGACGCTTGTTGATTCGCTCTTGCAGGCCGCGGATCAGTTTTAGCTCGGCAATCTCATCGACCAACGGTTGGTCCTGGGGTTGCTGTTGCTGCTGCTGTTGTTGCTGTTGCTGTTGTTGTTCTTCCATTTCCTGTTGGGCTTTGACGAGCGCTTCGATGATGTAGTCGAGCGTGTCGATGATTTCTTCTTCCAGCTGCTGTGTAATCTTGCCGACTTTCGTGCGAGCTAATCGCTGGGCGACTTGCTCCATATCGTCACGCATTTGCTCAACGGTTTCGGGAAACGCGACGGACGAGCCTTCTTCGCGGAGCAAGATCAACGCCTTGTCCGCTTCGATAGAAATCTTGTGCTGCTCGATGCCCACGTCGCTGGATTCCTTGGCTAATTCGCGTGGGATGTCGTCGCCGGCTTTGCCGTCCAGCAACTTGTCGAGCTTCTTGGTCCGCTCATAAACGCGAAGCTCGCGTTCCAGCATCTTTCGAAACCGCCCTTCGAGCAACGCCAGCATGCGTTCCACTTCCTCTTCTCGCAGTTGACGCAGGATTTCTTCGAGGGCCTCTTTGGCCAACTTCAATTTTTCTTCGGCTTCTCGCTGGTCTTTGATCGATTCCTTGCGTTTCGCTTCTTCAAGCCTCTGTTGGGCGTCTCGCATCTTCTCTTCAGCTTCCTGGATGCGTTTGCGGATCGGTGTCATTTCTGATTCTTCGCCGCTTTGACCGCCTTGGCTGTCGCCTTTGGAATCGCCCTGACTGTCACCTTGGCTGTTTCCTTGACTGTCGCCTTTGCTGTCGCCTTCACTGTCACCTTTGCTATCGCCTTCCGAATCGCCCTTGGAGTTGCCTTCGCTATCTCCTTTGCTGTTGCCTTCCGAGTCGCCTTTGGAATCCCCCTCGGAATCACCTTTGCTGTTGCCTTCACTGTCGCCTTTGCTGTTCCCCTCCGAGTCGCCTTTGGAATCTCCTTCAGAGTCGCCCTTCGAGTTGCCTTCGGAGTCGCCTTTGCTGTCGCCTTCCGAATCACCTTTGGAGTCCCCTTCCGAGTCTCCCTTGCTGTCCCCTTCTGAGTCTCCTTTGGAATCTCCCTCAGAATCCCCTTTGCTATCTCCTTCGCTATCGCCTTTGGAATCTCCCGCGGAATCCCCTTTGCTATCTCCTTCGCTGTCGCCTTTGGAGTCTCCCTCGGAATCCCCTTTGCTGTTGCCTTCACTGTCGCCTTTCGAGTCTCCTTCCGAATCACCTTTGGAGTCCCCCTTGGAATCTCCTTCCGAGTCACCATTGTTCTTGCCGTCGTTCTCGCCCTTGTTGGAACCATCGTTGTTGCCGTTGCCTTGGTTTCCATCGCCGGCCGAACCTTCCTCGTTACTTTGAATGTCGTCGCCTAATCCTTGGGCTCGATCGGCGACTCCTTGCTGAGCCTTGGCCAGCTTCGCGGCATCGTCGCCGCCTTCGTTTTGGCCACGGATGCCTTTTTGAATGCGGATCAATCGTTCGATCTCTTTGATGTATTCCTTGATACGCTGCTGCTCAGACTTGATACGTTCGCCACGATCTTCGCTCTTCAGCAGTTCCAGCAGGTCGGCCAAATCCTTCTTCACGACCGCCTGGCCCTTTAAAGCAGTTGAATACTCACCGATCATCAATTGACGGACAATCGTTTCGAGTTGCTTTTTCGTGAAGCGGTTTTTCGATTGAGCAAAGGCCTGTTCGAGCAATCGCGCGCGGCGTGGATTCTGCGCCTCCTCGAACTTCATCAACTTGAACAGCAGTTGTTCGAGACGGTCGTACTTGTCCGCAATGCGACTCTGGCGCAAAACCACGTCGCTGGCAGGGTCCTTGTCGTCTGTGGACTTGTCGTCCGCCGGCTGTTCTTTCGCCGCGGCCGCGGGTTCAGGTTTCGCTTCCTGAGCCTGTGCAGAGGGAATCGATAGAACGATGGAAAGAAGGAACGCCAAAACCGTTGTCCAGAGCATGGTCCGCATGATTAACTCCCTGCGTGTTGCTAGCGTCGCTTTGTAGGCTTGATCGTAGCTCGACTCTCCGAGTCGAGCACTTGATGGGGGGATGCCCGACTCGGAGAGTCGAGCTACATCAAAAAGTTAGTCGCGTAACAGGTCTTTTTTGTTCTCGTCTTTCGTGACATCGATCACTTCGTCCTGGTTGTCGATCAAGTCACGAACGATGTCGAGCAACTCTGCGTAAGTCTCAAATTTTATCAGTTTTCCTAGAATCGTGTCCAACTCAGCCAGCAAATAGTCTGCGTGATCGATGGCACTTTCAGCCGCATTGTTTGCCTCATCGGCAATTTTTTTGCTTTTCGGCTCTTTTTCCAGCGATTTTAGCTGGGTTTCCAGGGCCTCGATCAGCAATTCCAGGTCGGAAAAAACTTGGTCGCCGATCTTTTGCAGCGGCTCGGCAACTTCTTCTTTCAATCGCAACTTGCGATCTTCGGCGTCGATTCGGTTGTTTTCCAGTTGTTGATAGATGTCGCGAAAAGTGCCAGCAACTCCCAAAACCTCTTGAGCTGACTTGCGAGTTTGTAACAGCGATCGCTGTGTGAACAACAGACGCAGCGACAACAAACGGGCGGCAATCTTGTCCGCATCTTCTTTGGCGTCTTCCGGTTCACTTCCCGATCGATCGCCCGGTTCGTCTCCTGGCTCGGACCCGGCCGAAGTCAATCCATCACTCTTCACGCGGATCAACCAGTCGCGTGCATCCGTCATCTCCTGGTGGATCTGTTCCAGCCGACGTCGTTGTCCCGCCTCCTCACGATCCAGAATCGCCAGCAACTGATCCGGCGTCACAATGTCCAATTCATAGTGATCACCGCTGCCAACGTTCGGCTGGCCAGTCAAATCAAACAAGTCGGACGACTTGACAGTCACCGTGAGCTTTGCGTTCTCGGCCGGCTTCAATTCGATGGGATCTTTCTCCCGGTCACGCAGTTCACGGAAATCAACGACCATGTCCACCTTGCCGGACTTGGGAAACTCGACGGGATGTTTGTACTGGTCGATTTCGGGCGTTTGAATTTCGACCCATGCCTGGTCCGCTTTGTAGTCGTCGTCGATCTGGCCGGTCAGCGGAATGCGCACGTTGGGCGTGACTGCCGTGCCGATGCCGTGCAACTGCGTCAGAACTTCCGGCGGCTCGTCTTCGACCAGGCCGATGTAAATGCGTTCGGGGGTCTCTGCGATCACGCCGTCCTTGTCGTGCAACGTCACTTCCATCGAGACGTCCCGGTTCAACTTTCCTATTCGCAGCACAAACTCTTTGTTGTCATCGCCTTTGACTTTGATCGTCTCCGTGCGATCGGCGTCGCCTGAATCGTCGCCCGAGCTGGCAAAACGAACTTGCACTTGATCCAGTGGCTTGTTGGCTCGACCCCGCAGGCGAATGTTGGTGCCGCGCGGCAACTTGGTTCCGCTGACCCATGTTAAATCACGCGGCGTGTACAGATTGTTCTCTTCGTCGACCATGTAGTCGGGAAACACGCACTCCAGCGTCACCTTGGAAATGACCGGGTTATCCACGACCTCGATGTGATGAACACGCGTCTTGTGGTCGAATCCAACGACGTGAAAGTCCATACTCGTCAGAATGCCCTTGAACGGCTTGCCGGCGAATGCATATGGTTGATAGCCATCGATGGGGTTACCGATTTTGCTCATGTTTTCCCAACTCGACTGGCCCTCTTCGGTTGTAAAGAAGACGGTGCAAAGGTCAGGAATCTTCATCTTGCTCGCGTTGGCTCGGACTTTTAAAACCAGATTCGATCCTTTGGCGACCTTGACCGGACCGTTGTCAAAACTTCGCAGGTTTTCGTCGTCGCCGGAATTCTCTTCTGCATCGTCACCGGACTTCTTCGTCGTTCGCACGACCGTCCGCTGGACTTCAACGCCCACGACTTCGATTTCAGCGGCTCTCGGCCAAGGCGTGTTTCCTAACAGATACATTCGCCCGGCAGCCTGCAGCAGGAATTGATGTTGAGTGACTCCGAGCGCACCGATCGTCAATACAAAAAAGACCGCCGCGGCCAGGTTGAATTGCAGCGGCGAAAAATTGAAAACCCGTCTTAGTCGAATGCCACCGATCTGTGCCTGCGCATCTTCGCTGGTGCGGCTAAGCATGGCGTCGTTGAATTCCTCGGCGTGGTCCGGATGCTCGGCCATTTCGACCGAAGTGACGAGGCTGTCGTGAAACTCGTCGAACTGGCGTTCCAGCACCACCGCCATGCTGCGATCGGCCATCGGCACAAATGCGCGTCGCAGCACCCAACGATAAAAGATCGCGGCCAATGATATGACGACTGCGGCCAGCAACGCAGCCCGCACGATCACGGGCGATTCGGGCAATCCCGCCAGCGAAGGGATCAGCGCGCCCAACTTGCGTCCAAGCCAGACCGGTCCGTAGTCGATCGCCAGGACAACCCAAAAAGTCAATCCGATCCAAGCCACTCCCAGCGCGATCCCTTCCATCCAAACGTAAGAGCGGATGCGCCATCGAAGGCCCGACAGCTTCGAAGTGATGCCACGCGAGAGTTGCGGTTTTTCGGTTTGTGTTGCCATGAAGGTTAAAATTCCAAATTACAAGCATCAAATTACAAACAAATTTCAAAACTCAATCATCAAAAAGTTTTGGAACTTGAACGTTGAATTTTGTTTGTGATTTGGATCTTGTCATTTGGTGCTTGTTTAGGCAAGTTTACTCAATCTTCGCATCAACCATTCAAGCGAAAGAACGCCGCAGATAAACATCAGCAACCAGTTCATCAGTTTTGTCGAAAAATCGGGATCAGGGGTTCCCGGCAAATAGGTTGTTTGGTTTTGCGGTTCGATCGCACTAACCAGCGACTTGCCGCCGCCGGTTCGATTCATGGCACTGTCGATGCTCTGGAAATAACCGCCGCCGTACGAGAGATCGGCCATTTCACCCAGCAATTCGTCGTGACGTTGTGGTTGCTCAATCTCCAAATCAGGAATGCGGACACGAACCTCGCGCGTCAACAATTCCCCTTCTTCGCTGTCCGGAACAGCGACGATGACGTGGTAGTCACCTTCGTCCAACGCCGTAAACTGGCCAGCAAAAGTCCCTTCGCGCGAACTGTCTTTCAATCGCTTCAAAGTTAACGTCTCTCGACTTCCGTTGGGCGCGATCAACACCGCGTTGACCTGCTCTTCGATCAACGGAAAGTTTTGAGCATTCGTCAGAATGGCCCGCACCTCAACGTGCTCGCCCAAAATGCAGCGGTCCTTGTCCACCAGCAACACTCCGCGAGTCGAATCACGCAACAGTCGGCCTTGGGAACACCAGCGAATCAGCTTGGTATAGTACGTTTCAAAATAGTTGGTGTCGACTTCACGAATCCGCCACATCTCGCCGCTGGCCTGGAAAAACACACGTCCCGCTCCGTAAAACTGACCAGCCAGATAAATCGGCAAAACATCGTTCGGCCCCCCGCGTGTCGACTCGTCCGAGAAGCGGGCGTACACGGCCGCGGCCGGTTTCGGTTCGTTGACCGCATAGTAACCGTAGACGCCTTCAAAGTCGTTCCATGCTTGCTTTGCTTTTTCGCTGTTCTCTTCCAACCACAAGAACTCAGCGGACGTGCCTTCGCGCGAGAACTGAAGCGGAAACGCTTCATCACCGCCGAAACGACCAGGACGAATCGTCGCCGAACCTTGGCTGAAAAACGACACAGGATACAACGCTCGCATCGTGACCATTCGCTGGTCTTCGCGGCCTCGTAATGTCCAACGCGGCGTATAAACAGGCCCAGCCACCACGACCAGCCCGCCGGCTTTTTCTGCGACCCAGCGTTCCAGCAATTCCACTTGCTCGGCGCTCAACCGGCGCCAGTCCGCATCGAACGCCAGGATGCAATCGAACTCAAACAACTCGTCAGCGTCTTCCGGAAAATCAAATCGCAACTCCTCACGTCCTTCGGCATGTGCCATGCCAGGCGTCCCGGACTGCAACCAAATGACCGATTCCGAATCGTCGTCGCGATAGAGCTGGTTGCGTAAAAAACGAAACTCGCGCGAAGGGCCGCCGGCAATCACAAACACCTTCGTCTTTTTATCGACCACTTCGACCTTCGCGCTCTTGTTGTTGTCTTTCGCGTCCGCATCGTTGTCGGGCGGGATCACCTTCATCGTATAGATGCGACGCCCATCTTTCTTTTCGGGTGTGATGTCGAATTCCACGGAAAGTTCTTTGCCGTCGTCCAGCAAGTTTCTGGTTTGCTCGCCCTCGAAGCGTTCAATTTGATCTTCGTCGTCTTCCTGAGTCGACACCAATCGCAGCTTTGCGCGACGGCCCGTGAATCCGTACGCTTGAATGAGCCCTTTGATGGTGAACTTGTCGCCGGGATAGACACGACCAGGAGCCTGCAAGTCGACCACGCGAACATTCGACGGCGTCTCGGTGGAGCCAAGTCCGACGGTATAGATCGGAATGTGTGCATCGTTCGCGGCGAAAGCGGCCGTGCGGTGGCTCGACCCGGAATTGTTGCGCCCGTCGCTGAACACAATCAACCCGGCAACCGGTCCGCCACGCTCTTTATTCACCAGATATCGAACCGCGTCGCCAATGCGTGTTTCGGTGCCACTGGGCAACAGTTCCGCCTTGAGATCAACTTCGGAATCGTCGGATTCAACTTCCTCGTCCGCGGCCTCGTCGTCCGCATCGGCTTGCTCTTCGTCGCCGGCGATGCCAACGATTCTCCAAAAGCTGACGCTTGTCGTCCGCAGATCGGCAATCGCCAGCGTCACCGTCGCGGCAACCATCAACAGCAAACTGAGAAACGACACCCAAGCGCCGAGACTTTCGCCATCGGGTTTGGAGCGGATCGACATCGACATCACGCCCAACACAATGGCCAAGATCAAGATCACACCCGCCCCGACCGCGATTTGACGCGATGCCTTGACGGATTCCGTTTCTGAACTTGTCAACGTACTGCCAGCCGTGTTGGACGCCAGTTCCACGTCGAGTTTTTCATATGAGGCAATTTCGGTTGGCTTCGACAACTGATCGAATCCGTAGACGATGACTTCGTGCTTCGCGCGCAGTTGCGGGATCAATCCTCCCTCGGCCAGCTCCAGCGCGACTTGTTCCAATCGGCTTGGACCGGTGTCACTCGACGTCTGCTGGTCACGCAGCCCCATGCTGAGACTCGTGTCCACCAAAATCGAAACACGCGAGCTTTTGACGACTTTCTTTTCCGTTCGAATTCCCGGATTGATCAGAAAGATCAACATGCCAAGGAAGGCCAGAATCCGCATCGCCATCAGCGTGCAGGTTGTCCCCGCCGGCAACTCGACGCTGTCGTACAAGTACATGAACATAATGAAGACGAACAGCAACAGCGCGATCCCGCCGACCAACGCCCACCACCACCCGGTCAGTGGGAACAGCGGCTCTGGCGTAAGAAACGCTCGTGTGTCGGATTCGGCCAAGAGTGCGGCTTGTGCAAACATCAGCGTGCCCTCGCAGTCGGATGGAAGCTGCAAAGGTATGCCAGAAACTGTTCGGCGACCAGCACCAAAATCAAGATCAACAACACCCACTTGCTCAAGTTAAAACCAGCCTGCTCCATCGGGTCCGGATTGATCTGGTCCCAATGCAAATAGGTTGGTTTGAGCTGCTCTAATTTAGTCAGCAACACGCGCTCGTCGGTGATTTCCAGGTCTCCTTCGCTGGCATCGATGTTCAGTGCGAAACGCTCGACCTCCACCGTGCCGTCCACCATTCGAGCCCACGCTTCGTAGACGCCGGCCGTGTCGGTTTCACCATTTGGTCGCTGGTCTTCGTGGCCGCGTCCATAAAGAGCCGTCATGACCGGACCGCTTCGCCTTGCCGTGCGATTGACAATCAGCGGCTCTTCGCCCTCTTCCTCTTGACGCATGACAAATTTGACGGTGTCGCGGTACTTGTCGGTTTTCAGCTTCCGCTGGATCGCTCCGCCCACCGTCATGGGCGAATCCTTTTGCTGGGACGTCGTCAAATACGACTGCAATTTTAATGCGATGACGATGAACGTGGGATTCCGTGTCCAGTTGTGCCAGACGCGTTTGTCTGAAACTGGCACCTCATCCCAGCGCGGCGCGATCGACGATGTGAACATCACGACTCGCCCGTCGCCAAATCGCTTTTCAACCACAAACGGGTCGCCCGAACGAAGCGATGCCAACACGGTGACATTCGGATCCAACTCTGGATTCCAATCGACGTCGGGCTTGATGTATCGGTAAACCGAAACCCAGTTGAAAAACGAGTTTCGTTCGCCAGACACGGCTTCGAACACCGGGTGATCGGTGGCGAGGATGTCGGGCGTCTTTTCTTCCTCGTCGCGCGGTGATTCGAGCGCCACTTCGCGCCCCATCGAGACGGGCAGCAAACCTTGACCCTCGCGATATAAATCGACGTTGTAAAATGACGTATTCACATGGGGTCCGACGGTGATGACTGCCGTTCCACCGTTCCGCACATATTCAATAAGATTGTCACGCCCGCGATCGTCAAGTTGGTCGACAGACAGCAAATAGATCGTGTGATATGCCGCAAGCTGCTCGGCAGTCGCGTCACGCAGATCCTTGATCGATTTCACTTCCGGCCGAATGCCCGTCTCGCGTCGACCCGGTGCGAGTGCGTTGGTCAAATACTTCGCATTTCGTTTTTGCGCATCGCCTTCGATGATCAAGACCGGAGCGCCTTCCAAAACGTCAACAACGGCCAGACGAACGTTGTCCGTCGAAACCGAGTCGTCTTTGTCTTCCGCCAGCTTGGCTTGGATCACGTGTTTGCCGGGTTTCGTAAAAAGCACATGGACGGGCTGCGTCACTGTCTGGCCGGGCTGCACTTCGCTGAACAGCACGGTCTTGGTTTCTTCTTCGTACCCGATCGCCTTTTTCGGATCGAATCCGCCTTCTTCCGCCTTGTCGAACGACAGGGTGCGAATTTGGACGTGCAACTCTTTCGCGGTCGTCACGCCAAAGTTTTTGACGCTTACGTTGACGAACGTCGGCACGCCGGCCGCGCGAATGTCACTTCTTGGCGAGATATCCGTGATCGCCAAATTGGCCCGCGATTGCTTGACGCAGTTGACCAGTTGAATCTCGGCGTTCTGCTGTTTGAGCTTCTCCATCGATTCGCGAATCTCGGCCGGGTTGTCCCATTCCTTGGCACGGAAGTCGGACACGACATACACGATGGCCTTCTCGCTGGTCCGCTGCTCGATCAATCGTTTGACAAGTTTGAGGGCGGGAACGGAACCCGTCGTCTGCTGGGTGACTTGAAAGATGTTCCGGCGTTCATCCAGTTCTTTGAGTTCCTTGTCGATGGCAACTGCGTTTAAGTCGGCCACATCTTCGATCTGTTCTGATGCGAGGTCGCCTGAACCACGCGTCGCCTGGGAAAACCGAATTAACGTCAAACGCTGGTTCTGATAGTGACTCGCTTGCCGCGCGATGTCGTCAACGGCCTGGTTCGCACGATCAAACACCGTGGTCCCGATCGCGCGATCCGTCATCGAAAAACTGTCGTCCACCAACACGTAGTGATGGGTTGTCTTCCCGCCCAGCAATTTGGCCAGCGGACCCTCGTCCCAGCCCATCGATTTGCGAAGATCGTTCATCAAGCCGTGCACCAACACACTCAACATGATCGCAATCAGCACCATCGTGGCCATGCGAGCCAGCAGCAGGAGCAATTGCTTGAGCCAGATCCAATTGCGGTGTTTTTTGTAACTGGCCAGCAGGAAATCCATCGCCGCCCACTTCACACGACGATGTCGCATCATGTTGATCAAATGGATCACCACGGGCACGGCAGCAAACGCTGCGAGGACTCCGCCAAGTGTTAATGCTGTTCCCATGTCTATTTGTCGCCTATCGCGGATCGAAAGGCGGCATTAATTCCTATGATGCATTCCCAATCGATTGCTCAAATACGTCGCCAGCGCCGCATCCAACGGATCGCTGGTCCGAATCATCGCGTAGTCAACTGTGTTGCGAGCACACCCACGACGCATTTCGTCGAGGAATTTGCCCAGCACTTCTAAGTAACCTTCGCGCAGCGCGCGAGGGTTGCAGTTCAAATAGTCGATCGTCTCCAGCCCTTCAAAACGTGTTGGCCCGTTGAACGGAAAATCTAACTCGTCGTCGTCCATGATGTGAAACACCATCACATCGTGTCCGCGTTGACGAAGCAGTCGCAAGCCGCGCAACGTGCTCTCGGCGTCGGTCAACAAATCCGACACCAGCACCACCATCCCGCGACGAGGAAAGCTCTCGGCCACGGATCGCATGATGGGAAACAACTCGGTCTTGTCCGCCGGCTCGCTGACGTTCAGCGAATCGATCACCGAAAAGATGTGATTGCGTTTGCTGCGGATCGGCACGTTGCTGCGGATCTTCTCGTCAAACGACACGCAGCCAACCGCGTCTTGTTGCTTCAACACGAGATAAGCGAGGCTAGATGCCACGGTACAGGCGTATTCATATTTGGTCATCGCCCCTTCGCCGTAGCGCATGCTGTTCGAAACGTCGACCAACATCGTGCAACGCAGGTTGGTGTCCTCTTCGTACTGCTTGATGTACAGCCGGTCCTGCCGAGCCCAGACCTTCCAATCCACATGGCGCAGGTCGTCGCCCGTGACGTATTCACGATGCTGCAAGAATTCAACCGACTGACCAAAGTATGGACTGCGGTGCGCTCCCGACAGAAATCCTTC
>CAYFJO010000239.1:0-16059 GCA_964343305.1 uncultured Pirellulaceae bacterium
TCACAGAGAACATTACGTCGTTTGGACGGCGGTTCATGAATAATCCGGGCTAATGATTCCAACGAAAGGCGAAGGTCGATGGCTCAAAAGCTAGCAGTTTGTGCAACGATTTGCATCCTTGTTGTCGGTGGCGTTTTCGCAGTCCAATTCGTCACGGCACAACCGCCAACTTCGACAGCCACACAGCAAACATCCGAAAAAAGCGAAAAGCCAGGCAATGTGCTGCAACCCACGACACCTGAGGTTGCGCCGCCATCAGATCCTGTGATGGCAGACATTTTGCAACAAAGAAGAAATCGGAAGTCCTCGCTACTGGAAGGTACGGTTCTCGAATCGGCCGGTGACGCGGGTGTCAGCGACGAGCGAGAGTTTCTGGATCAATTAAACCAGATCGCAGCCGACCCGGAAAAGTTTGGCGTCAACATCTCCGATCGCGTGTTCTTCGATGGTGTGCCCGAATCAAGTTTTGTCTCAGCACTGCGAGCCGCAAGCTTTGCACTGGATCGCCGTGCTCACGACTGTGAATGTCTGCGCGACTATAAGCAGGCAGATCGTCTTCGGGGACTCGCCGCATCAATTCGCGCCGAAGCCCGATTGGCGGACGAATGAACTATCGATCGTCGATCGCCACCCAGTCTCGCGGTTCGGGCCCGGTGTAGTTGGCCCGCGGACGGATGAGCCGATTGTTGTCGAGCTGTTCAATGACGTGGGCGCTCCAACCGACTACGCGGCTCAGCACGAACAACGGCGTGTATAGATCGACGGCCAGACCCATGTAGTGGTAGAGCCGGGCACTTGGCCAGTCGAGGTTCGGCGGGAGTTTCTTTTCGCCAACGACGATGGTCTCTATGACGTCGGCCATTTTTTCCATGTCTTCGTGGCCGGTTTCCGCCGCCAACTCGCCACACAACGTTTTCAAATACCGGGCACGTGGATCGCCGGTCTTATAAACCCGGTGGCCAAATCCCATGATGCGCACTTTGTTGGCCAACGCGTCGCGAACCCATGCTTCCGCCTTGTCCGCCGTGCCCACTTCTTCGAGCACTTCCATCACGCGTTCGTTGGCACCGCCGTGCAACGGGCCTTTGAGCGCGCCGATGGCCGCGGTGATCGAAGAATGCAGGTCCGACATCGTTGAGCAAACAACTCGCGACGTAAAGGTCGACGCGTTGTATTCATGTTCCGCGTAGAGAATCAGCGAAACGTCCATCGCCTTGATCAACCGTTCCGAGGGCTTCTCGCCAGACAATAACCAGAGGATGTTGCCGGCCAGCGACAATTGCGGATCGGGAGCGACTGGTTCGTTGCCGTGCTGCAAGCGATGTCGCGCACCCATCACGATGGGCAACTGTGCCAGCAGACGTTCTGACTTGCGCACATTTGCATCGTGGCTGTTGTCCGCGACGTCCGTGTCCCAATGGGCCAGCATGCTGGTGCCGGTTCGCATCACGTCCATCATGCTGGCCGACGACGGGATCGATCGAATCGAGTTGATGATCGCGTCATCAGCTGACATCGCGTTTCGCAACCGACCGGCAAACGACGACAATTCGTCACCGCTCGGCAGTTCGCCGTTGAGAATCAAAAACGCCACTTCTTCAAAGGATGCGTGTTCGGCCAGATCTTCGATCGAGTAGCCTCGATAACTCAACCCGCCAGCAATCGTACTGATTGCGGTTTCGCCTGCGATAACGCCTTCCAGTCCGGGACTATAAATTGGTTCAACCATGATTCGTCTCCATTGTCACCTTTCGCTTTGCGAAAGATGCGCGACGTACGCCACTTTCGCGGAGCGAAAGGCGACTATGCGTCGTAGTCAAGTAGTTCGTAAAGTTCTTCACGTGTTTGCATCAAATCGAGCAACTCACGCTGAGTTCCGTCGCTGGCGATGGTGGCCAGACTCGCTTCGGCCGCACGCATCACGATCCGCAACAAGGTTACCGGATACAAGACGGCGGCATAACCCATCTCCGCCAAATCGTCGTGCAACAACAGAGGACTTTTGCCGAACTCGGTCATGTTGGCGACCAACGGAGCGTCGATCTCGTCCGAGAATCTGGCAAATTCTTCTTCGTTGGCGAGCGCTTCGGGAAAGATCCAATCGGCGCCTGCGTCCAAATATTGCTTGGCTCGATCCAACGCGTCGTCAAAATCAACCACGCCGCGCGCATCGGTGCGTGCAATGATGACCAGGTCGCTGTCCACTTTCGACTCGACCGCGACACGAATCTTGTGACACATTTCGTCTGCCGAGACCAGCGTCTTGCCCGATAAATGGCCACAGCGTTTGGGCAACTGTTGGTCTTCCAACTGAATGGCTGCCACGCCGACCTGCTCTAGTTCCGCAACCGTTCGTTCGACGTTGACGGCCTCGCCAAACCCAGTATCCGCATCAACAATGACGGGTATCGAAACGCTTTGGCAGAGACGCTTTGCCTGGTCGACCAATTCGGTTAACGTAAACAAGCCGATGTCCGGGATGGCCAGTTCGCCCGCGGAGAAGGCCGCGCCGGAAAGATAAGTGGCGTGGAAGCCGATTTGTTCGATCAACCGGCCCAACAAAGCATTGGGCGCCCCCGGAACCTGAATCGTGCCGGACTGGATCGCGTCGCGCAAAGCCCTGCTGGGTGAGTTATCCATGACGTCATACTGGTGCTGAAGGTGATGTACACGCCGACTGATGAATGATAGAGGTCGCGGGTGCCCTCCGACAAGAGGACAACGGGAGCAAAACACGCATGCTTGCCTTTCAATACTTTATGGAACAAGACGTGGATCGCTTGCTGGACATGCCAACACGACAGTCCACGGAAGATGCCGGCGAACCCGCCACGTCGCCTTACACGATCAAGCATTTGATCGCCACGATCATGAACACTTTGTTCGACGTCGGTGCGCTTCGAATCGCCCGCGGTGTACCTACCGACATCGCCCGAGTCACTACCAATAGCAAGCCGATCAAGGAACTGGTCTAAACGGCATGATGAAGCGAGCGGCAGATGAGTTCTTGTCTGCCGTAAAGGAACTCGCCAGAGTTCCTTCGTCATATCCGTGGGCCGGCCTTGCCATCCGTGGGCGTTGCTTTCCGGCGTTGCGCTCACGGATGGCAAAGCCGACCCACGGATGAAGACGCACAAGAAGCGATTCATCGCAGCCAGCTTTTGTCGATGTCAAGATCAAGTTCTCAACACGCCAGCCGTGCCCTCAATATGCCACTGACGCAGCGCCTCTTTCACGAATTCCACGAGAGCCATTTCTTGAAGAGCCATTTGATGCGAGGTGTCAGGCGTGTGCGGTTATATTGGTCACCGAGCTTGCGGATCGCTTCGGCTTGTGTTGGGTAGGGATGAATCGTGCTGCCGATTTTCTTCAGCCCAAGTCCGTGTGTCATGGCGAGTGTGACTTCCGATATCATGTCGCCCGCGTTGGTCGCGACAATCGTTGCGCCTTTGATCCGGTCTGTGCCTTCGGCGACGTGTATCTTGACGAACCCTTCCGTTGCGCCTTCGAGGATGGCGCGGTCGACGTGCTCGAACTTTTGCACATACGTGTCTAGTGCAATGTTTTCGTGAATACCCGGATCGTGCGCGAGTAGTCCCACATGAGCGATCTCTGGTGAAGTGTAGGTACACCAGGGAATCGTTAACGCGCTGGCTTTAGCGCGACCCATAAACAAGGCGTTTTGAATGACGACGCGGGCCATGAAATCGGCGGCGTGCGTGAACTTGAACTGCGAGCAGACGTCGCCCGCCGCGTAGATTCTGGAATTGGTCGTTTGCAGCTTGTCGTTGACGTTGATCCCCGTTCGCTCGTCGTAGTCGACATCGACGGCTTCCAAGTTGAGACTCTGGACATTCGGCGCTCGACCGACCGAGACTAGCAGTTTATCGACGGCCAGGTCATATTCATGGTCGTGTGATGAAAGCTGGATGCGGATCGATTCGCCGTCCCTGCTGATCGTCGTATGCTTTCCGCAACAAAGAAGTTTTGCACCGTCGCGCAACAGTGACTGTTTTACAATCTCGGACGCACCGGGATCTTCGCGGGGGAGGATGCCGTGAGTGGCTTCGATGAGAAACACCTCGCAGCCAAAACGGGCGAACGACTGGGCCATTTCGCAGCCGATCGGACCGGCTCCGATGATCGCGAGACGCCCTGGTAACTCGGTCAGCGAAAACAGGTTTTCGTTGGTCAAATAGTCGACTTGATCAAGACCTGGAATGGGCGGCGCGGCGGCACGCGCCCCCGTGGCGATGACTGCTTTTTTGAAACGCAACGTTTGGTCGGCGACTTCGATGGTCTCTGGACCGGTGAATTGTCCGTCGCCGAGAAACACATCCACGCCCAAGTCGCGGAATCGCGCGGCCGAATCGTTAGGGCTGATGTCTGCTCGCAACTTGCGCATGCGCTGCATGACCGCGGCAAAGTCGACGCTGGTTCCATCGGGCACGTCCACACCGAACTCTCCAGCATCCCGCACCGTGGCGGCGATCCGCGCCGAACTGATGATGCCTTTGGATGGCACACAGCCAACGTTCAGGCAATCGCCGCCCATCAAATGGCGTTCGATCAAAGCGACTCTGGCCCCCAACCCTGCTGCTCCCGCCGCAGTCACCAGGCCGGCGGTTCCCGCACCGATTACGACCAGGTTGTATCGGCCATTGGGCTTCGGATTGACCCAGTCCGGCGGATGCACGTTGGAAACCAACGTTTTGTTGTGTTCGTCAGCAGGTAACATTTGTGCAGATTCAACGTTCGTTGTTGAATCAAGTGAACCATTCATTTCATGCCAAGACTGCGGCACACCATCGAGTCGCGAAGCCGGTCAGGAAGATATCTGAGCAGACTAGAAATTGCCCATGCCTTCGCTCCCACCGGGTATCGTGTTTTGGGACGTTTTGCGCACAACGCGTGGGCAATGGCACGGACGACTCGCTTTGCCGGCATTGCTGCGTTTGCAATCCTCTCGGCGGCGGCTCGCATGGCGGCGATATCTTCGGCGTAGCAATCGCGAACGTCTTGCGGGACGGAATCGGAGAATTTGTCGACCAATGCGTCTCGAAGCTGATCCGCAGCCGCTCGCGACTTTTGCCAGATCGATGTATCCACGTCTCCTGGCTCGATCAGCGCAACCTTCAATCCGAAGTTTCGCACTTCGACACGAAGCGAATCGGTTATCGCTTCCAATGCATGTTTCGACGCGGCGTAAGCCCCCACATACGGCCCGGCCACAAGTCCGCTGATCGAACTCACGTTGACGATCCGCCCCTTTGCTGATCGGAGCATGGGAAGCATCGCCTGAGTGACTGCCAAGGGACCTACTAAGTTGACTTCCAATTGCCGCCGAAATTCGTCGGTGGGAAGGAATTCAAGTGGAAAGGCTACGGTGATGCCCGCGTTGTTGATCAGCCCACCCAGACCCGTTGCGCCGGTCGTCTCATTGATGGTTGCCGCGGCCTGGGCGATTGCATCCGCATCGGTCACGTCGAGCAGAATGGGAACCATATCTGACGATGTCTGTTCGACAAGGCGCTGGCCATCGTCGTGCCGTCGCACACCGGCAAACACGCGGAAACCTTGGCGGTGAAGCTCCAAGGCACAAGCTTGGCCGATTCCGGTCGACGAACCGGTAATTAGCACGGATCGGATTTCATGATGTTGTTTGCGCGTCATAATCTCCGCTCGTATATCGTATCGGCATTTAAGCGATGAGTATGTGAAGTTTGTTACGCACGGTACGCAGAATCGCGGGTAGTGTCTAATCGTGTGTTGCTATGCCGCGGCCAGTAGAAAATGTCCTCGTTTAACGCCGAGCCGGCAGGCGACGGCGCACGAATAGCCGTCGCCTGCCGGCTCGGCGTTAAACGACGTATGCGGACATTACTAACTGGCCGTGGTATACCGACCAGACTTCCGAAGTTTTCCGAAACTTCGGAAGTCTACAACTCAAAATTGGGACACTACCGAATCGCGACGCCGCTTGACAAATCTCGTTCCCCTGGCTATTTATAGATATCTTCGTCCATTTGTCCTTATAAAGCTCACGGAAACCAAACGGGAACACTCATCATGATCTCTCAAACGGCCGAATATGCTTTGCGTGCAGCCGTTTTTTTGGGCAACGAGCCAGGTGAGCCATGTACGACGGCGCAGATTTCGGCGGCCACGGAGGCGCCGAGCAGCTACCTGGCAAAGGTGATGAAAGGGCTGAGCCGTGCGGGGATTGTGGATTCACAGCGTGGACTGCACGGCGGCTTCACACTGGCAATAGCTCCTGATGAACTTACCATTCTCGATGTTGTCACCGCGGTTGACGCGTTTCGCCGCATCGAGCATTGTCCACTGGGCCGGTCGGATCACACCAGCGGGCTCTGTCCGTTGCACCGGCGGATGGACAATGTGATCGCCGCCGCCGAGAAAACGTACGGCGAAACATCCATCAGCGATGTGCTGGAAGAGCCGCTCCTGTTGTGCAGCCTGCCTTGCGTCTCCAAACCGGTTAGCCTTGAAACCAGTTAGCCTTGCCCACCAACTTTCCGAGTAACAATCTTACCTAGCGCGCCATTGTCGTCGTTGCAGAGTAGGATCGATTTCCAATCCGTCCAAGACGCTTTGAAAAACCGTTGTACAAACCTGCACGAACTCCATTAGTAGAACGCGATATGAAGCTTCCATCGAGTCCGTTTGCGTCAGCCGCCATGTTAGTAGTGTGCGTTTGCCTCGCTCGCGCCGATTGGTTCTCGTTAAAGGCCCACGGGCAAACGCCGAGCTTTGTCACGACCAAAGTCCTGCCGCTGCTCAAGGCCAGATGTTACAAGTGCCACGGACCGCAACTTGATGAACCTAAAGGCAATCTGCGACTGGACACACGAGCCCGCATCCTCACCGGCGGCGACAGCGGAGCGGCGATTGTGCCGGGTGAACCAAGCAAGAGCCTCTTGGTTGACTCGATCAACTGGACTGGCGACTACGAAATGCCGCCAAAGTCGAAGATGCCCGCGGCGGAGATTGCCATCCTGACGAGGTGGGTGGAGATGGGCGCACCCTGGCCCAATTCATCCGATGGCGAGCCGGTTGTCAAGGCAGTATTCCCGCTCCATCAGCGGCGGGCAAGTCATTGGGCCTGGCAAGCGGTCAAGCACTTCGAGCCGCCCGCCGTCAAGGATTCAAGTTGGCCGCGGCAGCCGTTGGATCATTTCATTCTGCAAAAACTCGAAGCGAAGGGACTGACTCCCGCATCGCCGGCCGATCGACGTACATTGATCCGACGTGCCTCGTTTGCCTTGATTGGTCTTCCGCCGACGCCAGAAGAAGTCTCGGTGTTCGTGGATGATCCGGCTGCGACGGACGAGGCGTTTGAGATGGCCGTTGATCGCCTGTTGAAGTCCTCACACTTTGGCGAACGTTGGGCGCGGCATTGGCTCGATCTGATGCGCTACGCCGAATCGCGTGGACATGAGTTTGATCACACGGCACCGAACGCCTACCACTATCGTGACTACGTCATTCGTGCGCTGAACGGCGATCTTCCTTATGACCAGTTCGTCGTCGAGCAACTTGCCGGCGATTTGCTCCCGCAGCCGAGGCTGCATCCGGCCCAAGGCAGCAACGAATCGGTGCTGGGAACTGGGTTCTGGTACATGGGCGAGTGGGTGCATTCGCCGACGGACATTCGCCAAGACGAGGCTGACCGCATCGACGGCGCGATTGACACGATTGGGCGAGCTTTCTTGGGCATGACGATCGCCTGCGCGCGATGCCACGACCACAAATTCGATGCGATTTCGACGAAAGACTACTACGCTTTTGCCGGGTTCGTACAGAGTTCGCGGTATCGGCAAGTTCGCTTCGACACGATGGAGCACAACCGACAGGTCGCCCAACAACTCTGGACGCTTCGTCGCAAGTACGAAGCTGAGATGAGCCATACAATCGGCGAGTCATTGAAGCCCGTTGTTGGCCGCTTGGCCGCTTATCTGCTGGCCGCACGCGACACGATTTTGAACGCAGAAAACGTTGACGATCCCAGCAACCTCGACACTGGCGTGCTGCGGAAGCTTGTTGAACATTTTGGCCAAGCGAAAGAAAACGTCAACGATCCGCTGCATCTTTGGGCCTTGGCGTGTCAGGCAGAATCCAACGTAGACGAGTTGGTCGCATCATGCGCGGAACGATTACAGGCCGAGCGCGCGAAACAAGAGCGGAGCGACGTGCGCATCCTTGTCGACTACGCAAAAACGAGCGAGCACGACTGGGCGCAGGATGGCTTCGCATTTGGCGATGGACCGGTTCGTCCAGGCACATTGCGTTTGGGCAACGATGCGGCAAATCCAGTTGCAGGAGTCTACACGTACGGCGCGGCGCGACGAGATCCGTTGTGGAGCGGGCTGGCGTTGGCTGCCGGAACGGAAAAAGACCCGGGCGCGTTGGGCAAGGTCTCGCGCAGCGGCCAGACGCTTTGCACGCCGACGTTCACGATTCAAAGTGGTACGATTCATTATCTCGTCAAAGGCGCGGCCAAAGTCCAGGCCGTTGTCGATTCACATCGCTTGATTGCGGGGCCGCTGCACGGAGCGTTGATTCAGAGTTTCAAAACGGGTGATGAACATCGGTGGATTAGCCATCGGCTTGATCGTTACGTGGGACATCGCGCTCATTTGGAATTCGTGCCCGATGACGATGGCGAGCTTGAAGTGCTGATGGTCGTGGATGGCAAGACCAGTGGGGTAGGCTTCCAGCTTGCCGAAAACGCGTTAACAAATGCTCAAATCGCAAGCGGGAAGCTTACGCTACGGACGCCAGAATCGTTGGCCGCAGCGTTGGAAACAGTCTTTGCCGCAACATGCAACAAGCTGTCCGCCGGCGCCGCGAAGTCTCCCATGGATTTGGACGAAGCGCGACTGGCGGATTGGATGTTACAGCACAGAAAACTGTTTGTGGCGCCAGAAAACTTGGCTGACGAACAGCGCACCACGATTGCCAAAACGTACTTTGAAAGACGTGCGAAACTTGCATCGCAAATCAAAAAAACGTCGCGAACGGCGATGGCGATTTGGGATGGAACGGCTGAAGACGAGAGGTTGCTGATTCGTGGCCACAGCAACAACCCGGGCGAACTTGTGCCGCGGCGTTTCCTCGAAGCGATCTCAGGGGCCAAGCCGACGAAGTACGCAACCCGCAGTGGACGGCTCGAATTGGCTCGTCAAATGGTCGATGCCAAAACGAACCCGTTGATCGCCCGCGTGATGGTCAATCGCGTTTGGCAACATTTGTTCGGCCAAGCGATCGTGCCGACGCCCGACAACTTTGGCGTGCTTGGCCGCCCGCCATCTCATCCCGAACTGCTGGACCATTTGGCCGAGCGGTTCGTCGCGGGTGGTTGGTCGATCAAAACTTTGATTCGGGAAATCGTGACCAGCCAAACTTGGCAGATGTCAAGCAAGCCGCTCGACACGCGGGCCGAACAAGAAGACCCGGACAATGTGTTGTTGCATCGCATGCATGTGCGGCGGCTGGAAGGCGAAGCAGTTCGCGATGCGATTCTGGCTGTCTCCGGCCGATTGGATCCAACACTGGAAGGTCCGCCAATTCCGGTCTATCTGACGTCATTCATGACTGGCCGCGGACGACCTCGCGGTGGCCCGCTCGACGGCGCCGGACGCCGCAGCATTTATACATCTGTTCGCCGAAATTTTTTGTCGCCAATGATGCTGGCGTTCGATGTTCCGATTCCAACGCAACCAGCCGGACGGCGCAACGTCTCCAATGTGCCGGCTCAGGCATTGATCCTGATGAACGATCCGTTCGTCAAACAGCAAGCCGAGACGTGGGCCCAGCGCATGCTGACCGAGCAAGGTATGACACCCGAACAACGCGTCCGTCGGATGTATGAATTGGCCTTTGCTCGGCCGCCGACCGCGGATGAGCTGTCCGATGCCCTGGCCTTTTTGCAACACGCCGCGGTGGACGACCAGTGGCAACGCGACCCCGCGCGCTGGACCGATCTCGGACACGTGTTGTGGAATGTCAAGGAGTTTATTTTTATTGACTAACGTAGGACGGATTGCCAATCCGTCCATCATGGTCGGATTAGCAATCCGACCTACATTGAATTAGGCACGAAACTATGTTCCCATGCAACCGAACACTCGACCCGCCGATCACGCGGCGCGATATGCTTACCCAATGTGCCGGCGGCTTCGGCGCGGTTGCTATGACGGCGCTGATGGCCGACGACAGTTTTGCGTCTCCCGACTCCGACACTCCGCCCAGTCCGCTCGCTCCCAAGCCAACCCATTTTGCACCCAAGGCCAAGAACGTCATCTTTCTCTACATGGACGGCGGTCCGTCGCAAGTCGATACGTTTGATCCCAAGCCACGCTTGGACAAGGAAGACGGCAAACCGTTCGGCATGAACGTCGACAAGAAGACGCTGCAGTTCGACAACATGGGCCTGACGCTAGCCAGTCCCTGGAAGTTCAAACAATACGGCCAAAGCGGATTGCCAGTCAGCGATTTGTTTCCCCATCTCGGCAAGTGCGTCGATCAAATCGCCTTCATCCGTTCGATGACGTCGAAGTTTTCGGAGCACACCTTCGCCAACTACTTCCTGCACACTGGCCATCCCATCCAAGGCCGGCCGAGCATGGGTGCGTGGGCGACGTATGGCTTGGGCAGTGAGTGCCAAAACTTGCCCGGCTTCATCGTGCTCAACGGCGGCCTGACACCGCCTGGCGGACTCGACAATTTCAACAGCGGTTATCTTCCGGCCACGTATCAAGCGTCGGTTTTCAGCGCGGGCAACGTGCCCGTGGCGAACATCAAGCCGTGGGAATCAACGCCCGAGCGGCAGCAAAGCAAACTCGACCTGATGCGTCGTCTCGACCGGCGAGTCATGCAGCGGATTGGCCGACTCGACAAACTCGAAGCAGCCATCGCCAGTTACGAAGTCGCTGCCCGGATGCAGACGGCCGTCCCAGAGTTGATGGATCTGGCCAACGAATCCAAAGAGACGCTCGATCTGTACGGCTTGAACGACGAGTTCAAGAACACGCAGACCTATGGCCACATCTGCCTCGTTGCCCGACGGCTGGTCGAACACGGCGTGCGATTCATCGAACTGACTTGCCCCAGCGGCAACGGCGATCGCTGGGACCAGCACAACAACCTGCGGGACGGGCACTACAAGAATGCCAAGTCCGTCGACAAACCGATTGCCGGTCTGTTGATCGATCTCGATCGACGCGGTCTGTTGAACGAAACGCTGGTCGTGTTCGCTGGCGAATTTGGCCGCACGCCCTTCGCCCAAGGTCGCAATGGCCGCGACCACAACCGCTTTGGCTTCACCGTCTGGATGGCCGGCGGCGGAGTCAAAGGCGGCACGGTGTACGGCGCGACCGACGAATATGGTTACAAAGCCGTCGAGAACAAAGTCGAAATCCACGATTTACACGCCACCATGTTGCACCTGCTGGGAGTGGACCACACCAAACAAACTTTCCGTTTCGCCGGTCGCGACATGCGACTGACCGACGTCCACGGCCACGTAGTAAAAGAAGTCGTAGCCTAGCAACATTGTTGGACGGTTTTCCAGACTGTCCGAGACGGATTGAAGATCCGTCCCACGGCATACCGCCACACCCGTTTCACAATCCAGGGTTGACACGCCGACTAATTATGGATAATATCATCTTTTAATCCATATATCCCAGTTTGATTGACATCAAGAACTAAATCCACCTGCCTTTTTGACGGCACATCAAGCCCCACACTGATTGTCGCCGTCACCCACCACCAAACACTCCATCCCCGAGTGGCCAAAAAACTCACACAAATATTGCAGTGTATTAATTTCTCTTTCCACCGAAAGGCACCCTATGAAAGACATGAAACGATTCATTGTGTTAACACTCTGTGCGGCGTTTGTCGGCAGCGTGATTTGGTCGATGCAGCTAGCCAGCGCGGCGGACAAAAAGAAGAAAAAAGATCCCGCCGCCGAACGCACTCGCAAGACCGTCCGAATGCTCGACGACGTTTACAAGACAGCGGTCGTGCTGATCACGACGCACTATGTCAACGACGAGGACGACCTGCCGGCGGGAACAGCGGCGATCGCTTTGTTCGAGGCGGTTGGCAAGAAAGGTTCGCATCAAGTGCGGCTGATCGACGCCAGCGGCGAACCGCTGGAAGACAAGAACGTGGCCAAAGACGATTTTGAAAAGATGGCGGTCAAGCAACTCAAGGCCGGCGAAACCTGGTACGACGAGATTGTCACGGACGGCAAGAAGCGAACGCTGCGGGCGGCCACTCCGATCCCGGTGGTCCTGAAAAAGTGCACGATGTGCCACGAAAACTACAAGGACTTCAAAGGCAGCGAACCGATTGGGATTTTGAGCTACACGATTGCGATCGAATAGGGGCCGGTAAGGAACAAAACAGGAGTCTCGCCAGTTCGAGACTCCTGTCTGTCCAAAAAAACCCGTGCCGCGAGCCAGCACCAAATGGAAAATGGTTGGATCCTCGTGCACTTTGAAATGCGACGATCGTATCTCAGATTATCAGTTGCAATCGTGTCACAACAATAATCCCGAGTTTCGGCAGGTCACCGAGAGTTCGTATCACATGCACCAGTCGGTAGATGTCTATTGAAGCACCGGGGCTTCGCGGCGTTCGCTGACAATCCGTTCGGCTGCTTGCTCGCCGCTGTGGATGCAGTTGGGCATGCCGACTCCGTGATAGGCATTGCCGGCCAGGTGAAGTCCCTTCAAATCCGTTGTACGTGATTCGATCTGTTCGACCAGCTCGCAATGGCCGAGGCAATACTGCGGCATGATCGGCGGCCAGCGGCTGATGTGGTCGAAGATCGGCCCGCCTTCAATGTCGAGCAATTCTCGTAGCTCGCTCGTCGCAATGTCGCGAAGTTGATCATCCGGCAGTTCGGCAAGTTCTGGCTGACACGCTCCGCCGATGAAGACTCGAATCAACTCACAACCATCCGGCGCGCGGCCAGGATATTTGACGCTTGAAAAACTTCCTGAAAGGATCTTGCGATTTTCGACATGAGGGACGACAAAGCCGAAACCGTCGAGCGGATGGCCGATTTGTTCGCGTTGATAGCCGAGTGATACGATTGCAACTGGCGTGTGTGGGATTCGGTCTAACTGGGCGGCAAGGTCACTGTCGATGTCCGCCAACAGCCGCGCCGAACGATGAGCCGGCGTCGTGAGGATCAAGGCGTCGACATCGACGCAGCACGCGGTGTCGCCGCCGATCAATAGCGTCCAACCGCCATCGGCTTTCTGATTCAGTTGTTCAACCGGCGAGTTTAGCCGCACTGCATCTTCGGGCAATCTCGCCGCCAGAGCGTCAACAAGACTGGTCAGCCCGTCGCGCGGCGTCATGAACATGCTGTATCGAGCACCGCTGCTGGAGCCGTCTTGGCTTCGCCGTGCCGCCGCTTGCTTCCATGCACCGCGAATCAGGCCGCCGTGTTCGCGCTCCATGTCGAGAAACCGCGGCATGGTCGCTTTGACGCTTAGCTTCTCCGGATCGGCGGTGTAGATGCCGCCGACCAACGGTTGCACCAGTCGCTCGTATGTCTCTCGTCCAAGACGACGAATTGCGAAACTGGCGAGACTTTCGTCGTCGTCCGATTTGCAACGCGGCACGAAATATTCCCACGCCAAACGCAGCTTGGCCCGCCAGCTCAAGATGGGTGTCGTCAACACCGGCCAAATGCGGCTGGGTGCCATGATCAGGAATCCTTCCGGTATCTTGTGCAGCCGGCCTTTGCGAACGACGAATGCCTGACGATGCGTGTCATTGGTCCTGACCAGTTGATCTTCGAAACCGATGCGGCGGCAAAGGTCAACTGCCCACGGCACGTTGGTGATAAAATTGTCCGCGCTGCGCTCCAAAGAAAACCCGTTGCTTTTGACCGTCTCCAGCACGCCGCCGAGGCGACTGCCCGCTTCGAACAACATCACGTCAAGCGCCGGTTCGAGTTCAACCAATCGATGAGCAGCCGCCAGGCCCGTGATGCCGCCGCCGATCACAGCGATTCGAGGATGAGGGTTTGGTCGGTCGTTCACGGCACCTGGATTCACACGATTTCATGCGTGGTAGCTGCAGCACACTTACTGTTGTTCTGCTGCTTCTCAGTTCGTTGTTTTTTCGTGCATTTTGTGTAGGACGGTCTTTCAAACCGTCTCGGACGGATTGGAAATCCGTCCTACAGTTTGGTTGCGGCGACGATCCATTGACGGCAGCATCGATAATTATTACGATGAGTTATCGATAAATGGGTGTCAAGGTCCATATATCGGGAGTCCGCGAGCCAAATCCTACCTTTCACGCGGGGAACTCAGTCATGCTTACGATTTACGGCAAACCTGACAAGTCGAATTATTTCTGTGACGGACTTTCTCGTCGCAACTTTCTGACCGTCGGCGGCATGGTGATGGGCGGCTTGTCGTTGCCGCAATTGTTGGCCGCCGAACAACAGGCAGGCGCGGGACGATCGCACAAAGCGATCATCAACATCTTCCTGCCAGGCGGTCCGCCGCATCAGGACATGTGGGACATCAAGGTGGATGCGCCGAAGGAAATCCGCGGCGAGTTCCAGCCGATCGAAACCAGAGTGCCCGGTATCGAGATCTGCGAACTGTTTCCCAAGATCGCCGCGATGATGGACAAGTTTGTGCCGGTTCGCACAATGGTCGGAGCCAGTGGCTCGCACTACGCCACCGAGTGCGTCACAGGTCACCGCCCCAATCCCGCTCCGGCCGGTGGACGGCCGTCGATGGGTGCGTGGGTGTCGAAGTTGCAAGGGCCCGTGAATCGAACGATCCCGCCGCACCTCAGCCTGTTTTACAAAACAGGCCATCAGCCGTGGGGCGATCCGGCGGGCGGCGGCTTTCTGGGCTTGAAGCATGGCCCGTTCCGACTGGTCGGCGGCAAAGGCGAAATGTCCAAAGTCGACAACATGGTGCTCCAGGGAATCTCGCTCGATCGTTTGTCCGATCGGCAGAATCTGCTGACGTCGCTGGACCGTTTCCGCCGCGATGTCGACACCACCGGCGCGATGGACGGACTCGACGCTTTCAACCAGCAGGCAATAGGCATCCTGACGTCATCCGCACTGGCCGAGGCGCTGGATCTATCGAAGGAAGATCCGAAACTGGTCAAGCGGTATGGCAAAGGCGATCCAACTTTCCGCGCGGACGGCGCGCCGAAGATGACCGAGAACTTCTTGATCGCGCGTCGCTTGATTGAAGCTGGCGCGCGCCTGGTGTCGCTGAACTTCAGCCGCTGGGACTGGCACGGTGGCGGTTTCAACCGCGGCCGCGAAGATTTTCCGATGCTCGACCGGGCGCTCTCGGCGCTGGTGGGAGATTTGGACGATCGGGGCATGTTGGATGACGTCTCAATCGTCTGTTGGGGCGAGTTCGGTCGCACGCCTCAGATCAACAAGAACGCCGGGCGCGATCACTGGCCGCGAGTCTCATGCGCAATTCTTGCCGGCGGCGGTATGCGAACTGGCCAGGTGATCGGTGCCACGAACCGTCTCGGTGAATACGCCGACGACCGACCGGTCACCTTCCAAGAGGTGTTCGCCACGTTGTATGACAACATCGGCTTGAACTGGGCGTTTGTTCGCGAATTGAAAAACCGAGAATTCGATTTACGTGGACGACCAGTCTTCCCGGTCGATCCAGGTATGGAACCGATGCGCGAGTTGGTCTGATCTTCAACCTCGTTTGACGCCGAGCCGGCAGGCGATGGCTCGGGCGCTGCCGTCGCCTGCCGGCTCGGCGTTAAACAAGGATCGTGAAGAACCTGTCTTGTTACTTTTCGTTACAATGGCGTTTACCCAGGTTGGCGACCGAAGTCACGAATTCGGGTACCAGGTGGCTAGAGTGCCGTTCACCACTTCGCCGTCGAGGAAATTCACATGCACCAGTCTATCACAGTTGTTTCTTTCTGTGCGGTTTTGACGTTTACGCCTAACGTGGATTATTCACTAACCCGACGCGCAAGCGAGGGGTCTTGGACGTCGCC
>CAYFJO010000240.1:0-16051 GCA_964343305.1 uncultured Pirellulaceae bacterium
CGTCGCGTGACCAATTTGTTTCTACCCAGCCAGATCGAATTGAAATGCAGCCGCAAGCCGCCGTTGCTCCAAGGCTCACTTTCACCGGCAATTCGTCATTACAAAATGCGGCATGACAACAACTTACGACGAGTCAAAAGTGTCTTGGCCGGTTGTTGAAAGTGCGAAAAAATGGTAAATTGAGGGCTTGCGAAAACGCTTTCTGCCGACCCTCCCCGCCCCTGGCTTTTTTGGGGTTTGCCGCGGCTTGAAACTCCTCAGAAGTGACACCGAAAGGACTCTAAATTGTCGACCGATTCCAACTTGCCAGAAGACCCAGATGGACCGACGGATCCTGATTCGAACGGCGACAATTCCAGTGGCAATGGACTTGGCGGGCGGATGGTCGATCAGCCAATTGAGGACGAGCTGAAGGATAGCTATCTCACTTATGCGATGAGCGTCATTGTGAGCCGTGCGCTGCCGGATGTGCGTGACGGGCTCAAGCCTTCGCAGCGACGCATCCTGGTCGCCATGAACGACCTCAATCTGGGACCTGGTTCGAGCCGGGTCAAATGTGCCAAAATCTCGGGTGACACAAGCGGTAATTATCATCCGCACGGGGAAAGCGTCATTTATCCGACGCTGGTTCGCATGGCCCAGGAATGGAACATGCGGCACATTCTTGTCGACAAACAAGGAAACTTCGGCTCCATCGCCGGACTTCCCGCCGCTGCGATGCGATATACGGAAGCTCGCCTGTCGTCCATCGCCGCGTTGATGCTCGACGACTTGAAGCTCGACACGGTCGACTTCGTGCCGACATACGACGAACGCAACATGGAACCCACTGTGTTGCCATCGAAGTTTCCCAACCTGCTGGTCAACGGCTCGGGCGGCATCGCAGTCGGCATGGCCACGTCGATCCCGCCGCATAATCTGCGCGAGGTTTGTGATGGATTGATCCGCATCATTGATGAGCCGGACGTTTCGGTGGATGAGTTGTTGGAGATCATTCAAGGTCCTGACTTCCCCACCGGCGGCACAATCTGCGGACGTTCGGGCATTCGTCGTGCCTATCACACGGGCCGTGGGACCGTCGTCGTCCGCGCTCGGACCAAAATCGAAGAGCACCAAAAGAACCGCTTCCGCATCGTGGTCAGCGAGATTCCGTACCAGACTTATCGTGACCGCGTGGTGAAACGGATCGCCGACCTGGTTAACGGAGAAAAAATCAAGGGCATCTCGGAGGTTCGCGACGTCAGCGATCTCAAAGAGCCGGTGCGTTTGGAAATCTATATCAAACGTGGCGAAGACCCCGAAGTGGTCCTCAATCAGTTGTATCAATTCTCGCCGCTGCAAGACACGTTTTCGCTGATCTTCCTGGCGCTGGTCGACGGCAAGCCCCGCGAGCTTTCGATCAAAGAAATACTCGACGAGTTCCTGCGACATCGCGGCACGGTCATCCGCCGTCGCACACAGTTTTTGCTCGCCAAGGCACGCAAGCGAAAGCACACGGTCGAAGGCTTGCTGTTGGCACTGGCCAATATCGACGAGATCATTCAAATTATCCGAGCGTCGAAAACGCAAGTCGAGGCGAAGCAGGGTTTGATGGGCGTCCAATGTCCGGCGGCAATGATGCAGCGGGCGCTGGGCGACGATGGGTTCAAGTTCTTCCAGGAGGAACGCGGCGTGGCGGACGAGTATCCGTTGACCGCCGTCCAGGCCGACGCGATCCTGCGTATGACCCTCGGCCAACTCGTCAATCTCGAACAAGAGCGGTTGGGCGAAGAATTTAACAAGCTGCTCGAAGAAATCGCGGAGTACCTGCGTATTCTGTCCGACGAGGCCAACATTCGAGCGATCATTCGCGCAGATTTGGAAGAGATTCGCAAGAAGTATGGCGATGATCGTCGCACGGAAATCTCCGGCGAAGAACTCGGCGACCTCGACCTCGAAGACCTGATCAACGAAGAAACGATGGTGGTGTCGATTAGCCACAAAGGCTACATCAAACGAACGCCGGCCAGCGTCTATCGGGCACAACGTCGCGGTGGCAAAGGCATCAAGGGTGCCGACACTGAAGAAGAAGATCCGATCGAACACCTGTTCGTTGCCAGCACACATGCGTATTTGCTGTTTTTCACGAACAACGGTCGCGTCCACTGGCAAAAAGTCTACGGCCTGCCGCAACTGGGGCGTGATCGGCGGGGGCGAGCGATCGTCAATCTTCTCAATCTCGCGGAAGGTGAGAAGATCGCCGACTGCCGTGCTGTCCGCGATTTCAACTTGCCCGGTCATTTCCTGATGATGGCCACTAGCAAAGGCATGGTCAAAAAGACAACACTCGAGTCGTACAGTCGCCCACGACAGGGCGGCATCATCGCCATCAAATTGCGTGACGACGACGAATTGATCGATGTCGTGATCACCAAGCCAGGTGACGAAATTGTTTTGTCCAGCGCCAACGGCATGGCCATTCGATTCAACGAGGCCGATGCACGACCGGTGGGTCGCGGTTCGATCGGCGTCAAAGGAATCAACCTGACGGGCGACGATGTCGTGGTCGGGATGGTCGTCGCCGACCCCGACGCAACGCTGCTGACCGCGTGTGAAAATGGCTACGGCAAACGAACGTTGTTTGGCCCGAATACGACGGCCGACGATTCGGAAGACGAAAGTGGTGGAGACGAAATCTCCAGTACGAACCGCTATCGCACACAGCGTCGTGGTGGCAAAGGCGTTCGCGATATCAAGACCACCAAACGAAACGGCAAGGTGATCGGCATTTCTCGCGTCGCGGATGACGACGAAGTCTTGATGATGACCCAGCGCGGCAAACTGCAACGCATCGCTTGTAGCGACATCAACACCATTGGCCGCAACACGCAAGGTGTCCGCATCATGAGCCTCGACGAAAGCGACAAGTTGACGGCCGTCGTCCGCGTCCCCAAGGATGAAAACGGCGACACGGCCGCTGCGTCCGAGGCAACCGACATGCCGCCAGCAGAAAAATCCGACCAGGAGCAAGAGGAAACGTAGGGTATACAGATTTCGTGTGCCACTGGCTCTGCCAGTATCTTAGATTTCGATTCGCACTGGCGGAGCCAGTGGCACACGTCACTTTGCAGGACGCTACAAGAATTCAGAGGTGCCGGTGGCAACAAAGCAACGAAATCTTGGCGATATCTTGCAGGAGTTCAGTCAGCATCGCCAGGTGATGCAACAAGAATTGCAAAAAATCATCGTCGGCCAGGACGAAGTGATCGAGCAATTGTTCGCCGCGATTTTCACGCGAGGCCACTGCCTGCTCGAAGGCGTCCCCGGTTTGGCCAAGACTCTGATGGTCAGCACGCTGGCCGAGATTCTGGACGTCAGTTTCAAACGAATCCAGTTCACGCCTGACCTGATGCCGTCAGACATCACCGGCACCAACGTGTTGGACGAAGACGAAGGCGGTCGCCGCGAGTTTCGATTTGTCCAAGGTCCGATCTTCACGAACATTCTGCTGGCCGACGAAATCAACCGCACGCCGCCCAAGACACAAGCCGCCCTTTTGCAAGCGATGCAGGAGCGCGAAGTCACGGTCGGCACGGACACGATGGACCTGCCCGATCCGTTCTTCACGATCGCCACGCAAAACCCCATCGAACAAGAAGGCACATATCCGCTGCCCGAAGCACAGCTCGACCGCTTCATGTTCAACATCAAAGTCGGCTATCCATCGCTGGACGAAGAAGAAAAGATTCTGACCGTCACGACGCGAAACGAAATCAACGAAGTCAAAAAAGTCCTTACTGCCAAAGCGATCGTCAACCTGCAAAAACTGGTCAACAGCGTCGCGGTCAGCGAGTTCATCGTCAAATACGCTGCCCGTCTGGTGCGAGCGACTCGCCCGATAGACGACACTGCACCCGATTTTGTCAAAGAACTGGTGGATTGGGGAGCCGGTCCGCGAGCCGGTCAGTTTTTGATCAACGGCGGCAAGGCCATCGCGGCGATGGACGGACGGTTTTCCGTCGCCATCGACGACGTCCGCAAGATCGCCGTCCCCGTCCTTCGCCATCGGATCAGCACCAATTTCCAGGCCCAAGCCGAAGGCATGACCAACGAAGACCTCATCGACCAGTTGATTCAAAAGATCCCGATTCCCGAAGTAGACAAGTTTTCTAACTGAATCTCTGCGTCTTCTGCGCCTCTGCGTTTTAGAGATTATGAAACGCAGAGGCGCAGAGAGCGGAGAGGCGTTGCATGTCGGTCGAAAAATATCTCAAGCCCGAAGTTATTAACCAGATCAAGCGGCTCGACCTGCGCGCCCAGTTCGTCGTCAAAGGCTTCATGCAAGGCTTGCACGCCAGCCCGTTTCACGGCTTCTCGGTCGAGTTCAGCGAACACCGCAAGTACACCCACGGCGACGATCCTAAGGACATCGATTGGCTGGTCTACGCCAAAACCGACAAATACTACATCAAAAAATTCGAAGCCGAGACCAACATCACCGGCTACCTGGTCATGGATCTCAGCCAGTCGATGGCTTACACATATCGACAGGATCTGACGAAACTTGACTACGCCATTTGTTTAGCCGCGTCATTGTGCTATCTCATGATCTCGCAGCAAGACCCAGTTGGGCTCATTACGTTCGATGAGAAAGTGCGCAGCAGTCTGCCACCGCGGTCCAAACGGACACACTTGGGAAACGTATTGTCGCTACTGTCGAGCCTCAAACCAGTCGGTCAAACCGACATCGCCCACAGCCTGCAACAAGTCGCGGCGATGCTGAAACACAAAAGCCTCGTGATGATCTTCTCGGATCTGTTAGTCGATCCGGAGCCGGTCATTCAATCCTTGCGCCGTTTGCGGCATGGTGGCCACGATGTCATCTTGTTTCACCTGCTTGATGAGGCGGAAGTTCAGTTTCCTTTCGACGGCATGGTCGAACTGGAAGACCCAGAATCCGAAGAGCGAATCCAGGTCGACGCCAGCAACTACCGCCGCGACTACATGGAAGAGGTCGAGGCCTTCCGTGAAGCGTATCGTCGCGAGTGTCTGCAAAGCGGAATTGACTATGTCGCGCTAGACACTAGCATGCAGTTTGACAAGGCACTGATGGAGTATCTACTGAGCCGGCGGTCACGGTGTTGATCGTAGAATTCTTGTAGCTGAAGTCGCCAGACTTCAGATCCGTTTCAAAATCGTTCCCGAATTCTCACGAATCCGGCTACATAAAGATGGCAATCGCCAGTCCCCTACTTCTGACACTTGGCAGTTTCTTTGTCGCGATCCCTATCGTCTTGCATCTGGTCATGCGGCGCAAGCCGACGCATTTGGTGTTTCCCGCGATCCGTTTTGTCAAACAGCGTCGAGAGAGCAATCGCCGAAGACTTCAGCTTCGCCACTGGTTGCTGTTGATGCTGCGTTGTCTGGCGATTCTCGTCGTTGCCGCGGCCCTGGCCAGACCCAGAGTCAGTTCCGCGCTTGTCGGCAACTGGCTGGTGCTTGGCGTCATCGCGGTGATGCTGACCATCGTTGTCATGCTGACCATCATCGCGTGGATGCAGCGGCGAAATCGACTGCTGGCCGGCATTCTCACGGCGGTCTCGGCGATCATGGCACTTAGCCTGATCGGGCTTTTCCTCGTCACCTTCAACAAGGGAAAGTCCGTCAACATCGGTGGCCGAGAAGCACCTGTTGCCGCCGTTGTCATCATCGACACGTCGCCGCGCATGGAATATCGCCAGGCAAACCAAACGCGTCTCGAACATGCGCAGGAAATCGCCCGTTGGCTCGTTCGGCAAATGCCATCAGGCAGTCAAGTCGCCGTGGTCGACTCACGCGTGGGCGAGCCGTTCTTCAGCGTCGATGTTGGCGCGGCACGAAAGCAAATCGATGTATTGCAAACCACCTTCGTCACGCAGCCGCTCGTCACGACGCTCGACAAATCCATCCGGCTGGTGCGCGACAGCGAGATTGATCGGCAAGAGATTTATTTGCTGAGCGATCTCACCGAACAGGCATGGAATGGCGACGCAGCCGGAAACGTCAAGAAGCGGTTGGAGAAGGCCGACCAAGTTTCACTTTACGTGATCGATGTGGGCGTCGACGATCCACAAAACTTTGCTCTTGGAGAGTTGGAATTGGAATCCGAATCGATGCCCAAGAATGGTGAGTTGCAACTATCAACATCGCTCAGTCGCATCGGTACAGGCAGCTCGCGCAACGTTCAGTTGCATCTCGAAAAACCGGATCTCACCAAGCCTGTGATGTTGGACGGCAAACTGCAATTGCCCGAAGAACACTGGGTGCGATCCGCCAACACCGAGATCAAAGCCGACTCGTCGCAACAGATCGAGTTTCAACTCGGCGGCCTCGACGTTGGCGTACATCAAGGTTACGTGCAAATCGTTGGCGAAGATGGACTGGCCCTGGATGACCGCCGGTATTTGACGATCGAAGTCAAAGATGCCTGGCCGGTGTTGGTGGTCGAGGGCAAAGACGCAACTTCGTTGTTTGTCCAACAAACGCTGGCACCTTCGGATGCGCGCGACGAAGGCAAGGCTCAGTTCTCGCTCTCGACAATCAAACAGGAGCAACTGATCAACGAAGACCTGAGTGGGTTTTCGTCGGTTTGTTTGCTTGATCCCGGGCCAATGACGCCTTTGATCTGGGGAAAACTTCACGAGTACGTTAATGCCGGTGGTGGGCTCGCGATCTATCTTGGGCACAACGCCGTCGCCAACGACTCTTTCAACGGCGAGGCAGCCCAATCGCTCTTGCCAGGCACGCTGGCACCGATCGTAGGCCGAACGCATGGCGACCTCTTTCTCACATCTCCCGCTTCGTTTACCCATCCGTTGTCGGCGGCGTTTCAACCGTTTGCGTCAAGCGTCCCGTGGGCCGAGTTTCCCATTTTTCGTTATTGGACGCTTCGTCGCGGCGACGACACACACGTCATTTTTCAATACGGCAACAACCGCCCGGCACTTGTCGAACGACGCGTCGGCAGCGGGCGCGTGTTGCTGATGACGACGCCCGTTTCCGACGTCGCCTATCCCGAAGGTCGGCATCGGTGGAACAACCTCGTGCTGGGGAACTGGTGGCCCTGTTTTGCGATCATCAAGGAATCGTTTCAATACCTGGTCGGCACCAGCGGCATGCGGCTCAATTACACGGTCAACCAAACGGCAACGCTGGACAACGACGAGGACATTTATCCGCTGAAGTACGACATGTTCACGCCGTCGGGTCCGGTTCAGTCGAAACGATCCGAAGACAATCGCATCGTGGTTGCGTCGACAAAGATCCCGGGCGCGTACCGATTTCGCGGGTCACGAGGCGGGCCAGTCGTGCGAGGATTCAGCATCAATTTGGATGAAAACGCTACGGACCTTACGCGCACGAAGACAACGCGGTTGGACGAAGTCTTGGGCGAGGGTCGATATCAACTTGCCCGCAACCAGGAAGAAATCGACCGCGGACAACGCGAAGGCCGCGAAGGACGGCAGTTTTATCCGCTGCTGGTCGGAGTCTTGGCGATTGTGCTGGGACTAGAACTGCTGATGGCGAATCGATTTTATTCGAAAGAAGAATAGTTTAACGCCGAGCCGGCAGGCGACGGCTTTTCGAATCGAGCCGTCGCCTGCCGGCTCGGCGTTAAACAACACGAATCATGGCACAAGCACATGAACAACCGACGTTTCCGCTTTACGTCTGGGTGATCGCGCCTGCGCTGTTGATCGTTGCCTGGCTGTTGGGCGGTCCGCCGCTAACGCCGTGGGATTACGAACCGATCATCGACAGCCGAGCCGTGATTGGGCTCGTCGCGCTGGGGCTGATCTTTGTGACGGTCCTCGCACCGACCTACAAAACGATCAGTCCCCCGCGACGCATGACGCTCAGTGCCGTGCGTTTGGGCATCGTCATGTTGGTCGTCCTGTTCATGTTGCGGCCGACGTGCTTTTCAACTCGCACAACTCAGCAATCGGCCACGCTTCTGTTGTTGCTTGACCAAAGTCGCAGCATGACGTTGCCTCACGAATCCGAGCAACAATCCCGTTGGCAAGCTCAATTTGAAACACTGCGACAGAACGAAGCACTGCTGAAGGAATTGTCGAATGTTCTCGAACTCAAGATGTTTGCTTATGACACGGAGCTTCATCCGATTGAACTCAAGAACGGTGAGATCGTTTTTCCAGAAGCGGCGGACGGAGATTATACGGACATTGGTTCGCCGCTGTACGACGCCGTCACGAACGAGCGCAGCAATCGGCTGCTGGGCGTGATCTTGATGGGTGACGGTGTCCAAACCGTGCCCGGCAACTCGCCACGCGTCGAGATTTGGGAAGTGGGCGAGGAACTTGCGCGATTGGACCAGCCGTTGTACACCGTCGCCTACGGCCCGGAAGGCAGTGTGACCGACGCACGCGACGTGGCGGTCGTCAACTTGCTGGATCAATACACCGTGTTTGTCAAAACCGAGTTGCTGGTCCAAGCGACGATCCACGCACGCGGATTTGAAAACGCCGAGTTGCCCGTCGAGTTGATCATCGAAGACACATCGGGCAACGAGCAAATCGTCGACCGCACAAGCGTCTCGCCGTCGCAAGACGATCAGCAGATGAACGTCGAATTGAGTTACTCGCCACAAAAAACCGGCCAGTATCGTTTGACCGTCCGCGCAGTTCCGCAAGAGAAAGAAACCGTTGTTAAAAACAACGAACTGTCGGCATTTTTGACCGTGTTGGGCGGCGGACTGCGCGTGCTTTATTTGGAAGGGGCCTTGCGATCCGAACAAAAGTTCCTGCGGCGAGCGCTGGATGCGTCGCAAGACATCGAACTCGATTTCCAATGGATCGATCATCGGCTGCGTGATCGTTGGCCGCTGGATTTGTCAGAATTGTTTAGCGATCCGCAGTACGACGTGTTTATCATCGGCGACCTCGATTCGCAGGCGTTGTTCAAAAAAGACGCACACGAAGCGACGATCGAAGCGTTGGTCAAAGCCGTCGAAGGCGGCAAGGGGTTGATGATGCTCGGCGGATTCCACAGTTTTGGACCCGGCCGCTACGCCAACACCCGGCTGGCTGATGTGTTGCCAGTCCGATTGGACAAGAACGTCGCCCAAGATTTCGGAACAAGTCTCACAGAAAAGTTTCATGAAAATCGACCGTTGCAAATGGTGCCTAAGTCGCCGCATTTTCTGACGCGGTTGGCTGCTGGCGAAGAAAATCTTCGTGCCTGGCAACAACTTCCGCCGCTGGACGGGGCGAACAAGTTTGAAAAGGAAGACGTGAAGCCACGGTCGATCATCCATCTGGAAAGTCCGGACGGAGTGCCGCTGCTCATTTCTGGCGAAGTCGGCGGGCGCGTGCTTGCATTCGCCGGCGATTCTACCTGGCGCTGGGCGCTGCAAGGCCAAGACGACAAACACCGGCGATTCTGGCGGCAAGTGATCCTGTGGCTCTCGCGCCGCGACGAACTTGACAAGGAGGATGTCTGGATCAAACTCGCCCAGCGACGATTCGATCCGGGTGCCAAGGTCGAATTCACAACCGGAGCGCGGTCAGGCGCCGGCGATCCAATCCGCGACGCCAAGTTTGAAGCGATCGCTGTTTTGCCAGACGGCAAACGCAAAGCCATCGCACTAACCAGCGCCGACGATGAACAAAAAGGCCTGTTCGACGACACGCGCGCGCCGGGCACGTACCTGATCGAAATCACCGCCACGCGCGACGGCAAAGAACTCGGCAAAGCCAAAGCTAAGTTCATGGTCTACGATCACGACGTCGAACTCGCCATTCCCGAGGCCAACCACGACCAACTCGCCCGCATGGCTCGACAAACCAAGGGTCGACCCGTCGCGCCGGAAGAATTGACCGATTTGCTGAATGAAATCAAACACAAGCCGCAACAATTGAAAGTCGAAATCCCTATCAAATGGCAACTGGGCGACGTGTGGGAAGATCCGCTCTTCAAGATCACCTGGCCGACGGCGTGGATTGCTTTCTTGTTGATGACCGTGTTGCTCACGGTTGAGTGGTATTTGCGAAAGAAATGGGGACTCGTTTGATCGTGAGTGGCTTTGGCCTTTTTGTGGATTCAAAGTTATACTGAAAGCTGTCCAAGCGAATTCTTTGTCGAGGTTGCCATGACACAAGTCGTCATTGATCCCACCACACAAGCCAAGCTCATGAACATGGAGCAACCGCTTGAGATCCGCGACGAATCGGGGCGTGTGCTAGGTTATTTTACGCCAGCCGAGGATACGAGTTGGTACAAGAGTGTCGAGCCGCCTGTGACCGAGGAAGAACTTCAAAATCGTGAGCAAGAAGCGGCAACGGGCGAATGTCTGACCACTGCGGAAGTTTTGGACCACCTGAAGAAACTCTGATTCATGTTCACCGTCCTGTGGTTCCTTCGGCGCTCAACGACTTGGCCGATCTTTGTCAGTATAAACCTGCCTCACCACATCCCATAGCCGGAGCCGCGTTGCTTCGCTCCTTGATCCGGCCAAGACGATGATCGATGCGCTCTGCCAATAATCTATTGTCAATAAAGCCTACCGCTCCCGCGTCTTGAAACTCCAGACGTCGCCTTTTCGAATTGATCCATCGCGAGACACGGCGTCCACGCGCCAGTAGTATGTGTGTCCTGTGCGCAGTACGCCAGGATCTGCAATATTTGAATCACTCAATTCGACTTTGCCTTTGTGATCCTTCGCCGTGTTGATGAAGTTGACGATGTGCCGTTTGGCGCCGTTAGCTTCCAGGAACATCAGGTCGGCATCTTGTTTGACGTTGTCCGCACCGTGTGGTGGGATGGGAGTCGAAGCCTGGCGTTGTTTGCGGCCAGGAATCCAGTAATTGGAATCGCCCGCTTCGTATGCGCCGACATCGGGCGCATCACCGATAAACTCAGTGTTCTCAAAGTTGATGCTTTCCGAAGGTCGGTCGGTTTTTGAGACGACTCGTCCCGCGTCGATCACGGCGGAGCCAGATTTGGGGCGGAAGTCAAGATTGGCGGGGTCGCGCAGGCTTTGCAGCAACACGCCCTCGCCATGCAGATTGTTTTCCAGACGGGCGTTGATTTTTTCGTCCGGTCTGCTGGGAGTCCAGGCGACTATCAAGTCGGCAAGGTTATTGCGTACCAGCGTGTTGCGGTTGTGCGGGGGCGTGTCGCCGAACTTGTTCGGGATCGCGAAATAGCTGTTGTAAAAACTGTTGTTGAACAGAAGGTGGTAGTCACCCTTGAACTTGCTGCCGTTGATAGCGTGGTTGAACACCACGTTGTGGTGCATGCATCCACCGGAACCCATGCTGGTTGTTGTGGAATCAAAACGGATCGCCGCGCGGTTTGTATTGTGGACCCAGTTGTAGCGTACGAGCGTACCCTGTTGCGCTCCGGTAGCAATGTTGATGGCTGAGCCATCGCGTTGCAGGTTGCCCATGTTCCACAGCCGATTGTATTCCACGATCGAGCCCTTTCCTGGCCGAATGCCTTCCGAATTTCCAGCCGTGTGGATGGTGTTGCGTCGGATAATCGTGCCGACACCGGCCGCCAGCGAACCGCTGCCGCCGCTGGAATTCACATCCCACTCGACGTCGTGGATGTAACAGTTTTCAACGATACTGCCAGGGCTATCGACGGTGATGGCCGGCGCATTGGAGAAGGCGATTACGCAGTTGCGTAAGACGTTTCCGTGGGGACCCTCACCGTGATTGACGATGCGCGTCATGACATTGCCGCCCGATTTCCGCTTCTTCTTTGGTTTGTCGGGATCGGACCTTTCGTTGAACCAGACAAAGTCACCCAGCATGAATTTGTGGGTGGCAGGATAGGTCAAGCGGCTGTCGTCGATCACCACGTGATCGCAATCGGTCATGGAAAACGTACTGGCGAAGAACTCCACCCGTTGGAACACGACATGCGAGCAGTCAATCAACCGCAGGCTGTAATCGCGCACTTTTCCGGAAACGCGAAGCTCATTTGGGTCGCGATCGTCCGGCGGCCAAAAACAGATGGTCTTAGAACTGGCGTCGTACCACCACTCGTTCGGACGATCGAGAGCAGGTAGTCCCAGGATGTAGTAGGCGACATACTTCGCCATCTTCGTGTCTTGGCTGTCGTGGCGGAACCAGTTGCGTCCGGCCTCGTGGTCCGTAATGGGCCGCGCCCAGGTGAGCCAGTGGCCAAAGTTAAGCACCGCTACCGCGCCCGTAAAATCAACGCCCGTGTCGGCCAGGGCAGTCTGGTTGATGCCTTCTGTGATCGACAACGGAACGGAACCCTCATCGGCAGAATCCGTCTCCTGCGATCTTGGGTTCTGATCGTGAATTAACCCGTCTGTGCTTTCTCCGGTCGGCTTTCCCTTGACATACTCGCGATCGGTGAAACGCATGCACTGTTCCATGCGCCATATGGATCCATCTTCAAAGGAAGCATTGGGCCATCGGGCCACATAAACCAGATTGCTGCCGGTAAAAAGTTGCCAGACAGGTGCGTCGGCCTTGAGTTGGTAGATTCCTTTTTTCCACTGCGTCCAGCGCGCTGGCAGTTTCATGGTACCGTCCATCACCGCCCGCTCGCCTGGGTAGCCCTTAAACACCAGCGGCTTGTCGGGCTGACCCTTGAGCTGTTTCAGCACGGTCTCCGCCCGATAGCGCCCTTGGCGCAGCCAGCAGACATCGCCGGCCTTCATTTCTTTCGCAGCTCGTTCAAGGGTTAGGAAAGGCTTGCTCTTGCTCCCGTCGTTGTGATCGGCTCCCGCTGGCGAGACAAAATACTCCGACGCAGATCCATCTTCAGTCCGTCCATCGACCGTTAACATCACCAACATCAACGCGCAAATGCTGCATCTCGCAACTAACGTATTCATCTGTTGTCTCAGTTTTAGTTGCTGGTTGTGTTGCATTCTCGAAGCGGTTTCAAAATCTGATTTTGTCGTAGCTGCGTTCGCCAGAACGCGGACTTTTCCACCATCGCGTCCGCACTCTGGCGAGTGCAGCTACATTTTGAAACCACTTCTCGTCAACATCGTTCTCGATCGTATTGTGCTGTGAAATGCTGGTTGACTTTCGCTACTTCCTGTGAAAGTGAATCTTCAGGCAATATGCGAAGTTGCAGGGTTTCTCCTTCAGGAACGTCACGCGCACTAATCTCGATCCAGAGACTCGTCGTAGAACTGGAAGTCTTTGTGATTGTGCAAATGCTTGTCAGCCGCCTTCGGATCCTTCCATCGCTTCAGCCATTCGACAGCCTTTCGGTTCTGGAAGTACGCGTGCTCGCCGGTAATGATCGGATACCTGATCATCACCTTGTCAAAGTATGCTCGATGTTGAGCGTGCGCAGGGTCGCCATCGACACGTTGGTAACCTATGCCAAAACGATGGTCATCGCAGTAGTAGAAACGACCCCGTGGAACACCCAGAATGGGATTGACGACTTCGAGCATGTGCGTCTTGGTACGCATCAATTGCGTGGTTCCGGTGAAGGCGAAAATGTAGTCGTGGTGCGAATCGGTTTCGCCCGTGAGAAACGGCTTCAAACTCTTGCCGTCAACCTGATAGCCTTCAGGAAGCTCAGCTCCAGCAAGGTCCACCAGAGTCGGCAAGACATCCGAAAGATCGGTCAACTCGTTCGTTGCACCGCGCCGCCTGACGCCGGCGCCTTTGGCAACGAACAGGACATGGCAACCGCGTTCCACGCCGCGCGACTTGGCAATGCTCGCCGTGCCGTTGTCCGAACAGAAGATAAACACCGTGTTCTCCGCGACGCCAAGCTCGTTGACCTTCGCTTCCAGCCTTCCGCAGAGAATGTCGATGTAGTCGTTCAATGCCCGGAATCGTTTGCCGCCTTTGTCTTTGCCCATCTTTCCGATTTCGCCGTAGATGGGGCAGGTGGGCGATCCTTGCCGAGTGCCGTGCGGAGCCACGCAGGGCCAATAGGCAAGAAACGGCTTGTCGGCTTTAACACTTCGCTCGATGAAATCACTTAAAAAGTTCAACGAAATGTCGGGGCCGAAGTCACCCTTATTCGGTGCACGGTATTTTCCATTGATAACAAAGCACGGATCCCAGTAACGGGATGGGTTTTTGTCGTCTTCCCACAGGCCAGTGTGTTTGGGCTTGCCAGGCAACTGATCGAGTTCTTTTTGGCCTTCCCACAAGCAGTATTCATCGAAGCCCACCACTTTTTCATGGGGTGACTCAGCAGCCCCGATATGCCACTTGCCCGCGACCGCAGTCGCGTAACCTGCGCGCTGCATGAGTTTGGCGAAACTATGATGATGCTCGAACAGGTTGTTGGTGCCGTCGCGCTGGGGAACGGAAAATCCGTTGTACCAAAACCCCGTGGTTGTCGCGTAACGACCGGTCATCATCAGCGCGCGCGTGGGACAACAAATGGATGAAGCCCAGGCGGTGCGGAACATGACACCTTCGGTTGCCCAGCGATCGATGTTCGGCGTCTTTGCTTCCTTGTTACCGTAGCAGCCATACATCTCAGGGCTGACATCATCCAGCATGATCAACACGATATTGGGCTGATCGGCCTGAGCTGACGCAAATGGCAGAGTGGCGGTGCACCTCAGCGCCGCACACATCATCAATACGAGTCGTCGATTCATGTTGACTCCAATTTGCTTTCTAAATACGTCTACTTACTTTCCGCGGCAAACAACACGTTATTTGTATCCTTTCTCTTTCCACTCTTTCTTCAAGGCGGCCCAGTACTTCGTGTAACGGTCAATGATGAACTTGTCCTCGACGGGGTCGGGGCCTGGAAGCTGCACGAGCAACTTCTCGAATCGCTGGCGGGCCGCCAGGACTTCCGGCGACTTGGACTTCGTGACGTCCTTGTATTTCTTCACCTTGTTGTTGCGGCTGATGCCGCAATCGAACAGACGACCGTCCTTGTCCAGATACCAGCGCTCGTCACGGATGATTCGGTCAAGTGTCAATTGGCTGAAGATCCAGTCGCGCGTTTTGGCCTGTTTGCCTTCCAGCACGGGCAGAAAACTCGCGCCGTCAAACACTTCGTTTGTGGGCATGGCGATTCGGGCCATCTCCAGCACTGTCGGATACGAGTTGGTGATATCGGTGAGAGCGGCTGAAACAACACCGGCTTTGACGCCCGGCCCTCTGACAACCAGCGGCACCAGGACTCCCTGTTCTGACAAGCTTGCCTTGCCTTTGCGAACCGTGGCGTTGTCGCCGGTAAAGATGATGTACGTGTCCTCTCGCAGGCCTGCTTCATCCAGCGTTTTCAACAGACGGCCCAGCAAGTAATCCAGATACTCGACGCCGTTCTTCAGCGATCCTTCCGTCTTACGGCCTGTCTTCCTGCCGTGCCTGTCGCGTTCGGGAACGGGGATGTATTCATCCAGATGATGACCGGCGAGGTAATCCGGTTGTTCGTGACTCAGGTAGTTTGCGTAGTAAAGAAAGAACGGCTTGTCCTTCTTGCGCTTGATGAAGTCGATGGCGTGATTGAGGTAAATATCCGGACCGAAGTCGTTCTCATCGGTATCGAGCAAGTGTCCGTTGACGTTCACCGCAGGATGCCAGTAGGCCGAGTGGCGACCCGCAAACACGCCTCGCTCATCTTCGCTCGCACCGTCAAACGTCTCTGTCTTGGGGTATTGATGCCGGTTGAACTCACCGACGAAGAAAAGACAACACTTCGTCTTGAGGCGATCGATGCAACCAATAGCAACTTCATGCGTGATCGACTTCGAGCAAAATCGGACATCAAAAATCCACCCAGGGAAATACTCGACTACTTCGATATCAAGTGTGGCATCACCTCCAAATCGATCAGCGAATCTCAAAATGGTGATTTTGAACGCCGCGCTACGTAGTTCTCAATTTCCCAACGCCGGATAAATCGCCCTAACGCTCCCCGCGGACCCATTCCCATACCGATGCCAGTATCTGCACCCGGTCGATGTGACCTGTGAGTTTTCTGATTGGACTAAAAGTGCATAGGTCTAATTCACCGCCCGCAGTTAAGTAAAACGCTAAGCCGCGTCGGCTTGATTCGATGAAAGAGGGTCGATTTGAAAAATAGGTTCTCC
>CAYFJO010000241.1:0-16001 GCA_964343305.1 uncultured Pirellulaceae bacterium
TTCGCATTTCGGCTCGCGCCGCGTCAGACTTATCATCGTAGCCAGCCAAATGCAGCGTGCCGTGAATCACGTATAGCAACAATTCATCCAAGACTTGCCAGTCGTGCCGGCGAGCGACGTCAGCAGCCACATCGGCACAGACGATCACTTCGCCTTCGAACAGCTCATCACCCGCGTCTGTGAGCGGAAAGCTCAGCACATCGGTCGGATAGTCGTGATTGAGGTACTGCCGGTTCAACTGGTGCATGGTCGGCGCGTCCACGACGGCGAGACTGACTTCGGCGCATTGAATGCCTTCGCCGGACAAGACAGCGCGAGCGACGTCGATCATTTTCCGTGAATCGACGTCGTGAGCGGATTGGCGATTGGCGAGTTCGACCTGGATCAATGGGTCAGGGATCACTGGCTCAAGCCGAGTCTTGTTTTTCGGGGTACTTAACACGTCCGTGGTAAACTGCCGTGAGGGATTTGACAATGCTCAATTCGACGGTGTGCAGCTCCTTCAATGTCAGCCCGCACTCATCAAATTGTCCGCCGAGCAATCGTTTCATGACCATTTCGTGAACCAGGCTTTCGATGCGAGCGGGCGTCGGTTCGACAAGCGTCCGGCTGGCGCTTTCCGCGGCGTCGGCCACCATGATCACTCCGGCTTCCTTCGTTTGCGGTTTCGGACCAGGATAGCGAAAATTGGCTTCTTCGACTTCGGCGGTATCCGGATCCTCCTCTTGTTTTTTGGTTGCCTGGTCAAAAAAGTACTCGACCAGTGTTGTGCCGTGATGCTGTTCGATGAAATCAATGATCGATTGAGGCAGGCGATGCTGCCGCGCAAGATCGGCACCATCCTTGACGTGGGCGATGATCACGAGCGTACTCATCGCCGGCACAAGCGACTCGTGCCGGTTGACGCCGACATCCTGATTTTCCACGAAATAGCTGGGCTTGAGCATTTTTCCGATATCGTGGAAATACGCGCCAACGCGGCACAACAACCCGTTGGCTCCGATGGCATCGGCGGCGGCTTCGGAAATCGATGCGACATTGATCGAGTGGTTATGCGTTCCAGGAGCGCGTTGCACCAACTCCTGCAGTAGCGGGTGCGAATTCACGCCAAGTTCCAGCAAGCTGATGTCGGTCTGCACGTCGTAGATCTTTTCGATGAACGGCAAGAACACGGTCATCAGAATTCCACCCAAGAACGCCGCAAGACCGTATCGCGCCGAGTCTAACAGTAGCGCCCAACCCACCGAGTCCCAAACGGTCAGACTTGTTTCCGCTCCCCCCACGGCAACGATTCGTTCTCCGAAGACTTGGCTGGCGACGGTGCTGACGCCGACCGTCGTCATCGCTGCAACCAATCCCGCACAAGCGCCAACGTAAATCAACTTCGTACGACTTTGAATTTGGCTGACCATTTGAATCGCCGATGCGACGGTGGCCATGTAGATGACAAATTCGACAAGGCCCTGGCCCAAAGACAAAACGACCGTCAACGCAACGCCGGCCGATAGCAACAGCGCCAGTTCCTGACGATATGCCACCGCCACGGTGACTCCGAGCATGAACAACGGAATAACTTCGCCCCGCACATTGTCGAACGAAAGGAACGAACAAAGTCCAACGGTCAGCACGACCAAGCCAAGGATCGTCGAGAAACGCCACATCTGGGACAACAGACGCGGCTCACGATAGTAGATGAAGAAACCGCACAACATATAGAGTGCGGTATACATTCCCATGTCGGCAATGAAATGTCCGAATCGATGGCCAAGACTCATGCTCAAATTTAGAGCCCGATACTCACGCTTTAGTAAGTCAATTTCGACCTCGGTAAGCCGCTTGCCGCCCTTGGCGAGGAGATCGCCCGGCTCATTCAAAATCGGATTGCCCGGCGAGTAGGTGATTTGAACCGTCTCGACTTTACTAACCGCCTCGTCCTTGGCTTCGTTCGTCGCGTCGACGTTCAACGTCAATGTCGTCGGCAACGGACGATTGCTGAACCACGCGAGAACGTGCTTTTCGACGACATCGGAGTGGTCGGCAATCATCTCAGATGATTTGAACTGGTCATCGAGATTGTTGCGCAGGGTTGCATGTGCTTCCGCCAGTCGCACGTCCTTGACTTCGACCGGATCGCTCAGCAACTCCAAACTGCCGATGGGATGAACAAGAATCTCGTATCGATTGCCTTCTATGCGTTCATGTTCCGTCCCGTCCAGCAATCCGTTTGTCTCGAACGCCTCGAACGCTCGCTTGGCGATGGCTTCAAATTTCATCAAGTCGAGGTCGTCTGCCAACGCGGCACGAAAACTGTCGAACTGGGCATTTGCGTCCAGACCTTGTTCCGCATCGGGAAGAAACTCTTTCCATACAGTTGGATCGAGCGTCTCAAAGGATTCTGAACGAATGACTTGGGAAACCTTGTCTTTGAGTTCCTGCCGACGCTCAATCAACGAGCGAACATCGTGTTGGTAAATGCAAAGGGTCGCGCGACGAGCTTCGCGTCTCAGATCGTCTGTCGCAGATGGATCATCGCGGCTGAACTTGGTCCGCGCCACGATGTCTCGCGGTGCGATGTCACCGGTTCGATAGCCGAAGGGCGGCTGCCAACCGAACGTCAGCAACCACATCGCGATCGCGGCGGCAAAACACAGGCCGATGCGGATCAACACCTCGCCGCGGCGCAACTGTTCAAGCGTCCGCTCCAGTTGGCCGGGTGGCAACTCTAAGTTCGATCGGTGGCGTTTGGGACTGCCCGTGGACATGGGTTTAATGCGATGATTGGGAAACGCCGTAGCTGCGTTCGCCAGAACGCGGAACCTTGGACGCGGACCCGCACTCTGGCGAGCGCAGCTACGTTTTGAATCGCTTTTTCATCGCGGCTTTTTGGAATCCTCGTCGTAGGCACGAACAATTTCCTGGACCAGTCGATGCCGAACAATGTCGGCCTTCGTCAATCGTACGACCGACACGCTTTCGATTTTCTTCAAACGCTGGATGGCGTCGGACAATCCACATCGCGAGTTGGATGGCAAATCCACTTGGGTGATGTCGCCGGAAGCAACGATCTTCGACTCCTGACCCATCCGAGTCAGAAACATTTTCATTTGCGAAACGGTTGTGTTTTGTGCCTCGTCCAGAATGATAAACGCCTCGTTCAGCGTGCGGCCTCGCATGTAGGCCAACGGGATGACTTCGATCACGTCTTGTTCCATGAGGCGTTTGATTTGATCATAATCGATCATTTCGTTCAACGCATCCAACAGCGGACGCAGATAGGGATTGATCTTGGCCTGCAAGTCGCCTGGTAGGTATCCAAGACTTTCTCCGGCTTCCACCGCTGGACGCACCAGCACGATCTTGCGAATCAGGTTCTGTTTCAGCGCCTCGACGGCCATCGCCACGGCAAGATACGTCTTTCCCGTGCCGGCCGGTCCTATCGCAAAGATGAGTTCGCTTTTGCGGATTGCGTCAACGTATTTGGTTTGGCCTTCGGTCCGCGGACGAATCTGGCGGCCAACCTGCATGATTTCGATGGGAATTCGGGCGGCTTGTGCTTGATCGCCGGTCACACGTGCCATCGCTTGAATCACGTCATCCGCTGCAACGTTTCCGCGGCGTTCGACTTGAGCTTTGAGCTGCTGCAAAATCTCGGTCGCTTGGGCCACCGGATTCTCTTCGCCGGCAACACGGATTTCGCCGTCGCGATGAGTGATGTTGACACCCAGCGTCTCGCGGATTGTGCGTAGATGTTGGTCCTGAACGCCGAACAGCGGTAAGACGACGTCAGGCTCCACGTGTGAAATGGTTGACTCTGTCATTCAAGTTCGCAGGTCAAAAAGGGGTCAGGTACCTTTGTGCGAAGCACCCTGCGGGCCGTCCCGGCAAAGGTACCTGTCCCCTCTTTGACCCGCGTCCAAAAAACTAACTCCTGTTAACAATCAACTATACCGAAACTTTGACACCAGCGGGCCTGCCACGTTCACGAAAATTACGCAAAGCGGCAGTGAGCAAGGAGTTAAAATCTTTGGCATTTTCTTTGCGTAAAACCGCTCCAAAGCGGATGTTTGTAATAATTCCACCCGCGAGGTGCGTTATCCCGGCCCGACCAGCCCCAGGACCCAGCAGGCAAACGCGGCTGGTGCGGTGGTTAGAACGGAGTCGATGATATCCAGCACGCCACCCAATCCCGGAATCCACTTGCTCGAATCCTTGATATCGGCATCACGTTTCAGCAGCGACTCGGCGAGGTCGCCAATCATCCCAGCGACCGCGATGATGAAGCCATAGACGAGGCTAGCCCAAATCGGAGTGACCGCCTCACCTTCGCCGACCAACCGGGCATTCAAAACTGCAAACACCAGCCACGACATCAAGCATGCCGTCACGATGCCGCCGACTGCACCTTCGACCGTTTTCTTGGGACTCAGCGTCGGCGACAGCGGATGCCGGCCGCACAGGCGACCAACGGCGTACGCACCGGAATCGGAAACTTTGACGATGATGATTACCGACAACAGCGCCGCCAGTCCCCAGGCGTTATCGTGAATCATGCGCAAAGCACCAAGGAAGCTCGCCAACAGACCAATGTACGTCATCACGAAAACCGACAGCGCAACATGGACGATCGCTCCACCGGGCTTTTCGAATCGCCGCATTTCCGCAATGAACGCCATCACGACACCGAGTGCCAACCCCATCATTGGCCAACCAAATCGGCCCAAAGGACAATCCACGGGATATTCTTTCCACATCATTGGAGCACAAGCGCTGGCCATCACAACCATCGTTCCAACAACGGTGACCCAAGCGACCGGACGATTGCCCTGTGCATGAAACAGCGACAACATCTCGCCCGCCGCCAGTCCCGCGATCACTACGCCCAGCGGTGCCAGCCAAATTCCCGGCCGGCCGAAGTTCATCGTGCCATCCAGCCACACGATCAGCAACAGCAGCGGAATGATGACCGACGCGGAGAGCAACCGCCAGCGTAACAACGTGCAATTCCTTTACGAGTTAAGTCCGCCGAAGCGGCGTTCGCGACCGGCAAAGTCGCGAATTGCTTGATGAAGGTCCGTCTCCTCAAACTCAGGCCAACAGCGCTGCGTGACCCAAAGTTCCGCGTAGCTGATTTGCCAAAGCAGAAAATTGCTGATCCGCATTTCGCCGGCCGTGCGAATCAACAAATCCGGATCAGGCATGCCTTTCGTATAGAGATGGTCAGAGAGATGCTGTTCCGTTAGCTCGTCAGGTTGAAGTTCGCCGCGTTTGACTTCTTCTGCGATGCCTTGTACCGCGTCGAGCACTTCCGCCCGGCCGCCGTAATTAATCGCCAGACACAAACAGGTCCCCGTGTTCGACGCGCTCATGTCGATCGTCTTGTCCATTTCGCGCTGAACTTGATCGGGAATCCCATCTCGTCGCCCAATCGTACGGACCACGATGTTCTGATCCATGATCGTGCTACGTTCTTCGATCATGTACTGCTCGAGCAGATGCATCAGAAAATCGAGTTCTTCCTGCGGCCGCTTCCAATTTTCGCTCGACAAGCAATAGAGCGTGAGTTGTGCAATATCGAGCCGCGCACATTCCTCGACCGTGCGGCGCACGCTGGCCACGCCACGCCGATGACCTTCGATGCGCGGCAGCCCCTGACGCTCGGCCCACCGCCCGTTGCCGTCCATAATCACGGCGATGTGCCGTGGACGGCTTTCGACGGGAACTTCCAGTTCAGCGGCGGTTTCAGAAGTTGTTGCGTCGGACACGGCTGTTCGTTACGGAATGGAGACTTCCGAAGTTTCGAAAACTTCGGAAGTCTGAACGCTCTAAGAATTCACCCAAATCGTTTGATCGCGATCCGGACCAACAGACACAATTTCAACAGGGCGGCCGACGAGTTCGCTCACGCGCTGGAGATAGCCCTTGGCTCCGTCCGGCAATTCTTCAAACGTCTTGACTCCTGTCACATCTCGCTTCCAACCAGGAATGGTTTCATAGACCGGCGTCACTCGACGCAGATCCTCGGAGTGGCTGGGGAAGTAATCAATCTGCTTGCCGTCCAATTCGTAAGCCGTGCAGATCTTGATTTCATCGAGTTGACTCAGCACGTCCATCATCATCATCGACAGCGCATCAATGCCGCTCAGTCGTGCGGTGTATCGAACCGCAACCGTATCGAACCAGCCACAACGCCGCGGACGTCCGGTCGTCGTGCCGTACTCGTTGCCCAGGTCGCGGATCTGCTGGCCGACTTCATTGTCCTGTTCCGTTGGGAAAGGTCCGCCACCAACACGCGTGGTATAACACTTCGCCACACCAATTACCTTGTCGATCCAACGCGGCGGAATTCCCGACCCGGCAGACACTCCGACGCCCGAACTGTTGCTGCTCGTCACGAACGGAAACGTGCCGTGATCAACATCCAGCAAGGCACCTTGAGCGCCCTCGAACAAAACCTTCTTGTTGTCCTCGACCGAGTCCAGTAAGAACGGCGAGGTGTCCTTGACATACGGACGCAGCCGATCGGCGTAGCCTTTGTACTCTTGAAAAATGCTGTCCGCGTCCAGCGTTTCTTTGGCCGCCTGCCCGTTGAAACTTGCCAGCATGCGAAGTTTGAATGCCGTGATCCGCCGCACGCGATCTTCGAAATCATCGCGATACATGTCACCGAGTCGAATGGCATATTTGCGACCGACCTTGTCACGATAGCACGGCCCAATGCCTCGCAGCGTCGTGCCAATGCTCTCTTCGCCATCGGTCGTTTCTTCCATCACGCGGTCTTCGGCAATGTGCCACGGCAACACGACATGAGCGCGGTCGCTGATCATCAGGTTGTCGCCAACATTGATCCCGCGCTCCAACAGACCATCGATTTCGCCAAGTATTGTCGGCGGGTTAATCACGACGCCCGCGGTCACCACGTTGGTCACGCCTTCGTTCAAAATGCCGCTTGGGATATGGTGCAACTTATAAGTTTGCCCACCGGTGACGACTGTATGTCCCGCGTTCGCTCCGCCCAGAAATCGAACGACGATATCGTGGTTCGCACACAGAATATCGACAAGTTTGCCTTTGGCTTCGTCACCCCATTGCAGGCCAATAACACATAAACCGGACACGGTCGAACTCCTAGGCAGAGTAATTGGATCAGGCCAAACGTGTTAGTCTATTCAGCCAGGGAATTTATGACAAGTTGGTGGACTTTGGGGAAGTGTCCTAAATTGAGTTGTAGACTTCCAAAGTTTTCCGAAACTTCGGAAGTCTGGTTCAGGCCAGCACACTAACAGGACACTACCGACTTTGGGGTAGTGCCCCAATTCGAGCGTGGCACGGACATTCCTGTCCGTGATTTGCCGGACAGAAATGTCCGACCCACAGTAAATTAAGGCGTCGGTCCAGACTCGAAGTTTCCTCAAGAGAGCAAGAATCGGGTGGATTTGCGACTCGATCAGTTGATACTTGTCCCCAGCCATCACGCTTTGTAGGGAAAGCTGTGCGGAGAACACCATGTCATTAAGCGATTACGAACGGATTGAGCGAGCCATCACGTTCCTCGAAGAAAACTTCCGCGAGCAACCGGATTTGAAAGACATCGCGGCGCACCTCCACCTCAGTGAGTTCCATTTTCAACGTCTGTTCCGGCGCTGGGCCGGCATCAGTCCAAAGCGGTTTTTTGCAGTTCTTGACCGTCGAACACGCCAAACGCCTGCTCAGCGAATCGCGCGACTAATGTGTTTCATCAGTTGATAGACCAAGGCTTGCAATCTTCAGGTCCACCGTGTCGTCTAAAAGTTGTTCGTGAATCGCAGGCATTGTAAAATCCATTCAACAAGGAAGTCCCTTTATTTCTCGCTTCTTGGTCAGGAGTGCCACGAGATGAACTACCCGTGTTTTCGAGTCATCGCTTTCACTTTTGTCATTTCAATTTGCGCCAACCATGGGCATGCCCAGGAAATTGGTGATCGTGTTGTTGCGAAAAAGGAACTGACGTTACGCGTGTCAAAGAAGCCCATTGAGACGGTGGGTCGCGATACGCAGTTGAAAGTTGAGTCGAAGAATGGGACGTGGCTGTGGGTCAAGAGTCCGGCGGGGAAGAAGGGATGGGTTCGCGCCGCTGATGTCGAAATTTTACCCGAGGATATTCCCCCGGATGCACCGCCCGATGCACCGCCAGAACCTGTACTCGCTGAGTTGAGTGACTTGGCCGCGCATTCATTTTTTGTCGACGGTGCGGTGGCGGTTGATCTTGCTCACGGTCGCGATGCCGCACAGATCCTCGTTCAGCGCACGTTTCGAAAAGACACTTCTGGTAACGGGCCTTTTGGTCGAGGCTGGTTCGACGCGAATATTGTTGAACTGACGCAGGACAATAAGGATCGAGTGACGATCACGAGAAACGGGCAGACGCTCGCAACGGCGACGAGCAATGGCAACGTGTTTCAAACGTCAGACGGCGCGACGGTCACTCAATCGGGCGACGGTTGGCAGATCAAAACACGTCGTGGCACGCAGCTCGTGTTCAACACGCTAGGCAAGATGACGTCGGCTCGTTCACCGTCGGGCCAGTTGGTGACCTATGGATACGACTCGCGCGGACTGCTTACGGATGTCAAACACGGTGACAAAAGTTTTCTGCGCTACACGTACGACGGAAGCAACGACCGCGTGCTCCAGATCGACGGCCCCGAGACACTCAGTTGCAAATACGAATACGACGCGCGCGGGTTTCTGGGCGCGGTGACGAACAGTCGCGGCCTACGCGTCGAGTATGAGTACGGCGCCGAAGGAAACCTGACGACGGTCAAGGATCAATTCGGCCGATCGACCGACGTACCAGTCGAAGAAGAAGAACTGACAGAATTTGCGGCGACCAAAAAACGAATGGGTCTGCAACCACCGAAACCCGTCTACAAGCGAAACGATCAAGGACAAATCGTTGAGCAACAACATCGCGGCGTCACGACAAAATACGCTTACAATTCGGAAGGCCGGCTGTCGACGATCAGCAACCCGACCGGCGAGTGGCGCGGCTGGTACGACGACTTCGATCGAGTCACGAAAATCGCGACCCCGACGCAAACGCTCAGCATCACGTACGATAAATTCGACAACGTGACGCGCATTGAATCGTCGGACGGTCGCTGGCGGACGGTCAAATACGACGATCATGGACGGCCGACCGATTGGCGTTCTTCGTCCGAAGGTTCTTCCGTTGTCGATTACGGTCCCACGGGCGAAACGGCGCTGATCCGACTCTCGCCGTCGTGGGGAGCGACGTTCGCGTACGACGATCATCTTCGCCTTAGCAACGCGAAGTTATGGTCGGGCAGGGAGGTCGACTTTGGCTACGACGCTGAGGGTCGAGTCGCGAGTCGCAAGTGGTCGACTGGCGAAAGTCAGACCAGCGGTTATGACAGCGACGGGCAACTTGTCGAATCGACGTTCAACGGTCTCAAAACAAACTACGAGTACGACGACGACGGCTTGTTGACGAAGATCAACGACCCGGTGTTTGGCAAGCGAACGGTCGATTACTCTGAACTTGAGAATGGCCAGCTCTCGCTCACTTGGGAAGGACTCGGAACGTGGACGCACAGAGTCAACGCGTGGATGCAGCCGGTGATGTTTCGCCGACCGTCCGGACAAACGACGCGGTATGAATATGACGAGCGTGGATTGTTGTTCGCTCTGACGAGTCCGTCCGACCGAACGTGGAAATATGAACATGACAGGGCAGGCCGGTTGACCGGCATTCTCGGAACAGGCAAAGCGACGACCAAGTTATCGCGCACCGACAAGGGTCGCATTGAGCGCGTCGAGCGGAGCGGTATCACATATCGCGAATATGTTCACGGCCCCGATGGCAGATTGCGTTTGGAAAGTTCACCTCTTGGCATGGCGGCAGCATACACGTACGACAAGGTCGGCCGCCTCAAAGAAGTCATGCAGCCAGATGGCAAGTTCGCGTACGGGTACAACAAGTTCGGCTTGGTCGAGAGCGTCAAAGGCGCGAAGTTCGAAATCAGGCAGGAGTTTCATGACGACGGTTCGCTCGCCCGTCGTACCTACGACCCGGCCAGCCTCGATCTTCGTTTGCCGCTCGATGACAAAGGTCGCCCCGGCGGTATCAGCCTCAACGGCGTCACGGCTCAATACGTCTACGGCGACGATGGCCGCTTGGAACACATCGTCCTGCCCAAGGACATCGCGATCACCATCACGCGCGACAAGGCAGGCCGACCGATCAACATCTCTAGCAACGCAGTGAAGCTTAGCCTCACCTTCGACCAACTTAACCGCCTCACGTCGATCGGGGCCGCTGGTCCGAAGCGTGAAGTAATCTTCCTCGAGAAGTACGAATATGACGCGGCCGGCAACCTCGTCCATTTGCAGCCGATCGGATCGCCGCCACGCGAAATGCAATACGACCGCGACGATCGCCTGGTCCGTGTCATTTCCGGCGACGACGAAACGGAATTCGTTTATTCGGCCGACGACGATCTGCAAAGCATCACGACGGGCGACAACGAGTCCATCTGGCGATTGGACAACGCCGGCCGACCGCGCATGCGCGACTTTGGCATCATCTACGACTGGGACGAAGCGGGAAATCTTACGGGTGTCCAAAGTGAAGAGACCGACGCTCAAAACCAATTCGATGCGGCCGGACGATTGTTGTCGCGCACGATTGCCGATCTCGAATGGCACTTCGGCTACTTGCCAAGCGGCGACCGCCTGTGGCAAGACGGACCGTCCGGCAAGATTTGGTATGCGTACTTGTCATCGGGACTGGTCGGATTCAAAGACGAAGAAGGCGTCGCGTGGCTCTTGGTCACGATGCCCGGCACCGACTGGCCACTCGCGCTGTGTGGATCAAACGGCACGACGTACATGCTGGTCGCCGACCGCCTTGGCTCAATCCGACGTGTTGTCGATATGACCGGTAAGACCGTTGCTCACAGCGACTATGGTGCATACGGCGAACTCAACGGCGCACATGGTTTTGCGCCGCTGAACTTGTACGCTGGGATGGTCTGCGACGAGCACGGCCTTTATTACGCTCGTCAACGTTACTACGACCCGCTGCTTTGTCGTTTTATCAGCCTCGATTCGTCGATCGGGACGTATCAGATTCCTGCGTCCTACAATGCCTTTCATTACGCGGCCAATAACCCTTATCGCTACCGCGATAATTTAGGCAGGCAACCAACTCCGGTCGAAGGCGAAGACCTTAATGACAACGTCCAACGCGGACGACCGGCGCTATCCGATCGAATTGCCGCGTTTTTGGAGATGGATCCTACAACCTTGTCGGACAAACAATTTGATGAAATGGCCCTTCAGGCACTTCGGGATCAATCACGTATCAGGGATCAAGATAAAGAAAACTATTACAGGTATCAAATCCGCAACGGCGGTTCTTTGATGGATTACGAGCCACTGCCAACGAACTGGGCTCTAATCAACAGAGTTATCGGTGAAAGAAAGCGACGCGAAGAAGAGCGAAATCGTCAAGAGCGAGATGCAGACACTTATTTCGCTGATAGTTTGTTTTCCGATGATCCCGTAACCAGCAATGTAACTCCCACCAAAGGCGACGACTCAAGCCGTTCGCCGTCTCCTGTCACGACGAATCCTGCGGTCAAGAAAATGTTGAAGGACTTCAATCTCGATATTTTTTATTCGAGGCCATTTTGGCGACCGAATGGCACTGGCGGCACCGCTGGTGGATCTGGTTTTCAGGACATCCTCAACCAAGTCCGCGGCCTTAAACAGACGGCCGATGATGCATTTCCCGACGATGTGACGGGATATAGCGGCGATTCGTTTGACAGACTCGACGACGATGCGAAGCGGCTCAAACAACGCGTCGATGACATCAAGGACAAGATCGGCACGGGCGATTTTCAGGAAGTGCTCGACCTTGCCAAAAAAGCGCGCGAAACGATTTGCGGAATTGTGGCCAGGGGATATCGGGCCGCGGATGCTCCGCGTTTGCAACGTGAGGCAGATGCTCTGCTCGCCAAGGCACGCGCCGCGCATCGCGCCGCGGACGAGACCAACCGGAAGTTACTCGCCGCTCAACGTCAGGCAAAGGAACTGCGAGACCAGGTCGACAAGGTCAAACGGCCACTCGACGATCTCCAAAAACTTGCCGATGCGCGGAAACGTTTCGCGCCAAACCAGCAGCGATTTAACGACCAATGGGATCGTGTTCTCCGGTCGATTGGCGATGACCAGCAACGTGCTTTTGACCAAATCGACAACGCCCTCGGCGCGAACACGATTGCAAAGATTCTTCAGGTGGGACGATTGCCCGACATCGTCCCCGACAACGCGGACGAGATTCTAAAATCGGCGCGGGACGCGTTGAAAGACGCCGAAGATGTACTGAAGAAAATCGGCGGCGAAGATGACGAAGCGAAGAAGAAACGCGACGACACGCTGGCGCGGCACTCAGAAGCGAGCACGCATATCTTCGAGGCACAAAAATGCCGCGGCCGCATCTTCGGTAGTCCCTCAACGACGCCGTTGACAGGGAACATTACGGCTGACTTCTTGCGCGCCCTCAATCCGCTCGCATTCAAACTCCGTCCGCGCCACGCGAAAAGTTTGACGCCCGATTGTCCGCTTGATCCTCACGGTCATCCGGCGGGGCCGAAGGATCTGGTCGATAACCCTAAGCATGACGACCCGTCCGATGCAAACGGAAAACACCCGGTGACGACGACGCTCAAGGGCATCGCGACCAGTTTTGTCTGGAAACAAAACAAAGGGTTGGATACAGCGACAGTCACGTTCACGTTGAACGGACGGGAAGGTGCGATTCTGCGACAGCATGGACTACCCGCGACGGTGACGGTGACAGCGAAACGATCAGGAAAAAACTTCATCGTCCCCGCGTCGAATCCACTCAGCACGGCCATTTCCGCCGCCAGCGCAAATCTGTCGCGCAGCGTCGGCGGCAAGCCGGCAAAGTTCAGCGTGGGATTAACCTTCACCCCCAGTGGAAAAGGCGTGAGTCTCCAATCGAAAATCAGCGTCGGCGGGTAAAGTCGACTCGGTGAGTTTGGAGTGCATATACTGTACGACTGAATGTCGTAACTTTGAATTGTACGAGAGGAGCATGCTGTGAATAATTCCCTACCACGAATTCGAGTTTGTCTTGCAATCTTTTTCGTTTTCGCTCTCGTCCAAACTCATGCGTCGGCCCAGAAAGTTGGTGATCGCGTGGTGACGAAAACGGACTTGGCGCTGCGCTTGTCAAAGAAGACGGTCGAAACCGTCGCTCGCGGCACGGTGTTAAAAGTTGAATCGATCAACGGCAAATGGTTGTGGGTAAAGAGTCCGTCGGGAAAGAAAGGCTGGGTTTCGAACACGACCGTCGAACCTGCGCCGGCTGACCCTGGAGATGCAAAGGGCGATCCCGCGGCATGGGAACCAAAGTATGACGAACTAGCGGACGCCGATCTCGTGCCGGGAGAGTTGGTCGTTACTGTTCACGAAGATGTGAAGCGCGAAGACTTGGAAAAGGCGCTCAAGAGCTTGGGGCACAAAACAAAAATCCTTGACGAAATCGCCGAATCGAACACGTACCTTGTCGGCGTGCCGGCCGACGTGATCCACGAATGTCGATTGCGGCTTGGTATTCATCCCTACGTTGAAGGTTGCGGGTTGAACACGGTTCGGAAGTTGACTCGAACCTACGACGATCCCGCATTGGCCGAGGACAACGAAAACGGTTGGAACCTGCGCCGCATCAATGCCTTCGACGCTTGGGATATTACGACAGGCGGAGCGAAGATCGCGATCGTCGATTCGGGCATCAAGACCGACCACGACGAATTCAAAGGCAAGCTGACCAATCCCTACAGCGTCTACACTCGTTCGGCTGACATGCAATCAGGCTTGGTCAAAGTCGAACAGAAAGGCCTTCTGTTCGACAGGTACATCACCGAGCACGGCACGCACGTGGCCGGCACGGCGGCGGGCAATGCCGGTAACAAACTCGGCACGGCTGGCGTCTCTCCCGATAGCCCGATCATGCCGATCCAATCGTTGTCCTACTTGCCAAAGTCAAAAGGAATCTATGGCCAGGATTGGGCATTGATTCAAGGATTGAATCGAGCCATCAGCGAAGGCGCCGCAGTAATCAACTACAGCATCGGTGGTCCGCCACCGGAAGAGATTCTCAATGCTTGGCAGACGGCCAAGAACGCAAAATCCAAGGCCGACGGCGAAGCTCAGATCATGAACTGGGTGCGACGAAGTTTGAACGACGACTACAAGGGTGTACTCGATCGCGCCGTGCGTGAAGGTGTCATCATCACCAAGAGTGCCGGCAACGATGATCTGCCCGCCAAGTTCGATTATCTGTCGTACTCGCGCCGGGTGATTTCAGTGGCCGCCACGGACAAAAAGGACGGCCGCGCCATCTTTAGCGACACCGGCGCATCGAATTACGGAGAATACACAACGGTCTCGGCACCAGGCAAAGAGATTTGGAATGCGTACGCCAATCCGAAAGTCCCGTATGGCGAAATGCAGGGCACTTCGATGGCCGCGCCGCATGTCGCGGGTCTGGTCGCACTAATGAAGACCATCGATCCCAAACTTTCACGAAAAGAAGCCGCCGATATTCTCGTGGCGACGGGCGAGCAACTGACAACCGACAGGCCAATTGGTCCGTTGGTGAACGCACCTGCCGCACTCAAGGAACTAAAACGACGACGCGACAGCAACGTACCTCGGCCCGACCCTGATTCCCCGCTCATTACGTCTCGACCCAACCCAACCAATCCCACGCTGCCGCGCGACGGCGTCGACATCCTCGGTGGTCCCCGCCCCTGGCGAAACCCCGACGTGCGACGTCTCATCGACCTGTGGTTATCGATCGCCCTTCCCGTCCTTGGCAACCGCAACCCACGAAACGGTCCATTCTTTTTCGATCCGTTCGGCCGCGTCATTTCGATCCGTGTCGTCTACATAATTCTTCCGCCAGATAATGCCGCCGACCGATATCAATTCTTGTGGACCAACGCCCGGACGCTAGTCTCCAGCAACTTCGGCACACTGAACGTCTTCGTCATCAACATGATGAAGAGCGGCACATTCAACCCAAACCCGGCACCGGCCGACAAACTCGCCGCAAAAGATGACCCCAAAGACGATCCGTCCGCTGCAAACGGAACGCACGCCGTGACCACAACCTTCAAAGGCCTGGCCAATTCGTTTGTCTGGAAGCAGAACAAAGGGTCCGACACAGCAACCGCCACGTTCACCATGAACGGCCGCGAAGGCGCCATTCTGCGACAGCACGGCCTGCCCGCAACGGTAACGGTGTCCGCCAAAAAGCAAGGCAACAAATTCGTCGTTCCCGCGTCCAACCCACTCAGTACCGCCATCTCCGCTGCCAGCGCAAACCTATCACGCAGCGTCGGCGGCAAACCAGCCAAGTTCAGCGTAGGACTAACCTTCACGCCCAACGGAAAGAGCGTAAGCCTACAGACAAAAGTCAGTGTCGGCGGATGAGTTCGTCATTCGGATTTCGGAATTCTTTCGTCACTGGGTGTTTCGTTCTTCGTCATTTCCTGCAGGTCCTTCGTCATTTCTCGCAGGCGTGTTCGGCTGACCAGCGCCAATTCCAGTGGACCAGGGCCGGGCGAAGGGAAGGTTCGAGAATCCACTCAGTTTACAACCAGTCTTCCACTTTTAGTCCGGCCACCTTTTCAAAGTCACGAAGATTTCGCGACAAAAGCGTTGCATTGCTTGAAAGACAAATGCTTGCAATCTTCAGGTCCGTCGTGGCGATGCCTTCGCCCGATTCCTCAAGCCTCTGTTGCAGGGCCAGACCTTCTGTGGAACCGCGGTCAAGCTCAACTAGATGATCCGTATCGAGGACCAACATTTTATTTGTCGTCCTCTCGGTCCTTTTCGCGATACTCTCGACCTAGTTGTACAGCGCACCTTAGTCATCCGGTGGTCTGCAAGAGGTTAGTCGTTGC
>CAYFJO010000242.1:0-16000 GCA_964343305.1 uncultured Pirellulaceae bacterium
GCTGGCCGGGCGAATCATCTCCTTCGCTTCTCAGGTAAACACCCTCCTTGAGCACAATGTGTTCATTGTAGGTGCCGGCGCGGACCAGCACGGTGTCGCCGGCTTCCGCGGCGTCGATAGCCTGCTGAATTCGTCCGTGATCGGCCGGAACGCGAATGGTCTTGTCTGCGGCTTCAACTGCTTTCGTCGCGAGGACCGCAAGAATGGGGACGGCGATGATGAGACACTTGCGAAACATGGTTTCTCCTCCTTTTCTCGTAGTATAAATGCCACGCCGTGTTAAACATATCGTCAGCACCGTGGCAACGGCAGCACTTCTCGCGTTGGCTCGCAATCGGCATCCGCCTCACCGAGCCGAGTTCTTCGAACCTCCTCCGTTTTCGGGATCGATCTCCGGAGGAACGCCAGCTTGCTTCGCCCGCTGGCGCGCCCCTTGAAGACGCTTCTCCGATAATTTCAAGACGGCTTCCAAGATCGCGACGCGCTCCATCTGGATTGTGCTCAGATGTTCTTCGATCTCCTGTTTGATCTTCTTGCGTTGTTCATCCGAGCGAGCGCGTTTACACGCCGTCTCGAGGGATTGGAGTCGCGTCATCGTTTGCTTCAAAGTGTTCCGCGCACTCAACAACGGTTTCGGTATATCAGCAGGTTGGTTTGGGCCGTCGTCGCGCTGCGGAGCGTCGGGTTTTTCGGCGAACGGCGAGCGCGGCGCGAATCCATCCATATCGCCGATCAGATCCGACACGCGGACTTCCGACGCATGTTTCCGAGCCCACTCGACTCTCGCCCGAGCGTGCTTCGCGTACTGCTCCATGATCACGACTCGCTTTTGAGCAATGCCCTGCACGTTGCGAGCGACAGCCCGAAACACTTCTTCCCTCTCCGCAGGTGTCTTTGCCTGGCGGGCCTTGTCGATCAACCCGCGTTGCTGATTCACGATCTGCTGGATTTCCGCCGCCGCCTCACCGACCTCCGCCGGCATCCCGCGAAGTTCCTCGGGCATGCCACGAGGCGGTGCGGCGACGAGGGCCATCGTCGCGCCGGCGACCAAAGTCAGGCCAACAAGTAATGCGGGTACACCTCTTGTTACGATCACGCTGATTCCTTTTCTCATTCTTCTTTGTTCTTGTCCAGTTTGATGTTCTTGTCGGGCTCGTTTTCCGGCACGCCCGCGTCATCCTGGCCAATCAGTCGTACGAGAGTCTCGTTTTCTCTTTCAAGCTCATCAAGAAAGTGCAACACAGCCTGGGCCTCGGCCGCAACTGCTCTTGTCTGAAGTTCCAACTCGTCGTTTGAGACGGCTGCAGTGTCCCGTCCGGACGTACGAAATAAGATCCAGACTCCAAACGCTCCGACCAGCAGACAAGCGGCAAGTGACGCGACCGCGCGCAGCCAGCGGCCGCTAACATGTTTCCGGCTTCGATGCGGCTCAGTGTGCTCCGGCCGTGGGCGCAGTTCTGCAACGACGCCGGAGACGACTGCGTCGACGACTTCCTCAGGCGCCGCCCCGATGGTGGCGCGATCCACGGCAGCCAATGCTCGTGTCGTCGCTGCCAACTCCCGACGACATGCCGAGCACTCCGCCAGATGACGCTCAAGGGCCGTCGTTTCGGTAAGCTCTCGGTAAATGTACTCACCGAATTGCTCACGGAACTGTTCACACGACTGTTCATTCACTTTCGCCACCTCCCGCCAGCTTGTCGCGCAGCGACTTCAGGGCGTAGCTCAGGTTCGCCTTGACTGCATTGCTCGAACACGAAAGAACCTCCGCGATCTCCGGGTTGGATAGACCATGAAAGTGTCTCAACACGAACACCGACCGCTGTCTGGGTGTCAGTTCGTCAAGCGCTGCAATCACCGCCGCACGTTCCTCCTCCGCCATGAGGCGTTCAACAGGTCGTTTTTCTTTCGCCGGGATATCTTCAATCGCTTGGTCGTCGACGCTCGCCTGCGTCCGCTTCGGTCCTTTACATTGTCTGAAAAAGTCCACCGATTCGTTGAGCGCGATCCGAAATAGCCAAGCCCGAAAGTTCTTCGTTGCCTGGAGATCACCAATACTCCGCCACGCCTTGAGGAACGTCGTCTGGCTGATATCACGAGTTGCCTCGGGGTCACCGACGTGCTGGTACACGAGAGCCGACAAGCGAGCTGCATACCGAACAACAAGCTCCCCGAAGGCATCCGAGTCGCCTTTGCGGGCCCTCTCGACGAGAGCCTCTTCCTCCTCATTTTCGTCGTGTTTTGTTTGTAGGGGCACGATTGCCTTTATACGTTAGACGGCCAAACGCCAAGAAGGTTAAAAACGTAAAACTGGAATCGGATGGCCGCGCCGAATGATGCTCACGAATTCTTCACTACCTCACGGCGCGCCGAACCCTTCGCCTCTTGACAATTCATTATTACACGATAAAGTGTAAAAGCTATGACAACAACCATAAACAGCGACAGAAGATCAAGTTCCCACCGCAACCCACAATTGAAGAACGTCGTTGTTGGAGCGAGGATTGTGTTTGATTGAATGTTGCCCAGAAAACGATTAATGCGATCGATGCTCCGCGAAACAAGTTGAGGTTATTTTCCCGGACAACAAAACAAACAACCGAGACATCCACACGATGACTCTCCTTGAGGACAAAACCATTCTGATCACCGGTGCCGGTTCGGGCGTAGGCCGAGCAACCGCCGTCGCCGCCGCTCGGGAAGGCGCCCGCGTAGCGGTTGTGGATCTCAATGCTGACCACTCCGAAGAGACAGTTCACATGACCCAGGCAGCAGGCGGAGAGGCGGCTTTCATCCCAGCCGATGTGACGCAGTCGGACCAAATGGAAGCGGCTGTTCGGAAGGCGGTCGAAATGTATGGGCGACTCGATTGTGCCTTCAACAACGCAGGCGTCGTGATCGACGAACCGGTTCAGCTTGCCGATTACGCCGAGGAAGCGTGGGACAAGACAATCGACGTCAACCTGAAAGGCGTCTGGTTGGGAATGAAACATCAAATTCCAGCCATGTTGGCCAGCGGGAGCGGTGCGATTGTCAACAATGCATCGGTGATGGGAGTCGTGGGTGGCTGCTGCTGCAGTTATGTCGCTTCCAAGCACGGAGTCATCGGCCTGACCAAAGCCGGCGCTGTGCAGTACGCATCGCAGGGTATCCGCATCAACGCGGTTTGTCCTGGTGGCGTCGAGACACCGATGATGGACGCGCTGCCCGCCGAGGATCGCGATCGCATCACCGCTATGCATCCAATTGGTCGCCTCGCAACAACGGAAGAGGTCGCCAACGCAGTCGTTTGGCTCTGCTCCGATCGGGCTGCGTATTTGTGCGGAAGCGTCATCACGGTCGACGGTGGTTACACGAGCCAGTAAAGGGAGATAAATCGATGGAAAAAGAACAAGCCGAAACCACGCAAACGAAACCGCCCACTTGTTGCGAAAGCGACGCCGAAGTCAAAGAGGCGGTGAAACATCAGTTCCGCGAAATGGCCCGTATCGGGCCGAGTTGCGGGCAGACGGCGGCGAAATCAGTCGCCGAATCGTTCGGCTACACTGCCGAGCAACTCGACAGTATTCCGGACGAAGCCAACATGGGCGTCTCGTGCGGCAACCCCACGGCGATGAGCAGTCTGAAGACTGGCGAGACAGTGCTCGATCTCGGCTGCGGCGCGGGTTTGGATGTGCTGCTTGCCGCGCAGAAAGTCGGTCCGTCCGGCAAAGCGATCGGCATCGACATGACCGAAGAAATGATTCACCGCGCTCGGGACAACGCGCAGAAATCCGGCGTTGGTAATGTCGAATTCCACTTGGCCGAGATCGAGTCACTGCCGCTGGACGACAACTCGGTCGACTGCATCATCAGCAACTGCGTGCTCAACCTGGTGCCGGACAAATCGGTCGCGTTTGCCGAGATCTTCCGCGTTCTAAAACCTGGCGGGCGGCTCGCGGCCAGCGACTTGGCGCTGAAACAGGAACTTCCCACTGACATGGCCCGCAACATCGACGGTTGCTTCGGTACGAAGTGGGGAGCGGTTTCATTTTGCCAATACGACACCTCACTGAAAACGGCCGGTTTCGGCGAGGTCGAAATCGTCGATACCGGCGTCGATATAAACGCCTACGTGCAGATGGACACGCAGTCGAGTTGCTGTGCCGCCACACTCGAAGACGCCGACCACTACGCCCGCTTTGCCGCGGTGCTGCGGAAGCACGATGTCAATCCGTACATCGCCAGCGTGAATGTCTTGGCGGTCAAACCAAAATCGTAGCGGCCAGAGGTAGCAGAAGTCGTGAGACTTCTGGCCCGAACTCTCACGAGTCCGGCTACTTTGAAATGAGATCAGAGTACGTCGCCAGTGTGCGTGTGTTTGCATTGAAACCAAAGTAGCCGACCATAGGAGATGGCGACCATGAAACGACTATTGCTAATCGCAGTGACGGCGCTTATTTCTTCGTCGCACGTCGTGAATGCAATTGAGCCACAGCCAGTTGCGGATCGAGCGGGCAAAGCGTTGCTTGTTCGCTCAACGCCGAGCCCAAACGGACCGCAAGTCCAGATCGACGTGGTCGAGCGTTCGAAGATCAACAAAGACCTATTCGTTGACATGGTGGGCTTGCGGCTGTGGATGGACAGCGTCGAATCGGCGAAGCGCATCCGCGCGTTGATCACGGATGCGGCGGCTGCGCTTCGTGTTAAGCAACAGTTGGGAGCCAAACTCATGGAGATCGGCGTCGAACCGGACATCATTCCCGTGCGCGGGGACGAGGGAAAGAAGATGGGCACCGAAGGAATGGTTTTGCTCAAAGGCGGCGAGTTCACTCGTAGCGGTGAATTCTACGACTCCAGCGGCGGCGGCTTAACGATTCTGAAGGACGGCACCGCCCAAATCTCCCACGGCGCAAAGTACCGCGTGCGCGTGTCGTCGTTCTACATCGACAAGTACAAGGTGACCAACGAGGACTATTGCAGGTTTCTCAACGACGGCAACGCGGGCTACGCGACACCGTGGAACCTACGAATCGGCAAGGCCGTGGAAGGGAGAAACGCGGGTAAGTTCGTACCTGCGGACAACTCGCTGGCCAGGCATCCGGTCGTGTTGGTCAATTGGTATCAAGCCAAAGGCTATGCGTCGTGGGCAGGTAAGCGGCTTCCCACCGAGGCGGAGTGGGAGTACGCGGCTGCCGGCAAGGAAGGCCGCAAGTATCCGTGGGGCAACGAGCCGCCTGATGAGACGCGGCTGGACTACCCGATCAAGTTCAAACATCCCGTCCCCGTCGATTGGTTCCCCGCCGGCGCGACGCCGGACGGCGTGTTCCAAATGGCGGGTAACTCAGCCGAATGGTGTGCCGACTACTTCGATCACGCTTCCTACGCCATGGCCCCATCTGGCGGCGTAGCGATCGATCCCACGGGAGCCGAACAGGCCTTCCAACCCAACACTTGGTACAAGTACCGCGTGATGTTCAAAGGCTGGTGCAAGGCGAACCGCGGTGAGTACTTCACGTCCACGAAGCGTCACAGCCGGCCGCCACTGGCCGACGCCTCGGCCGGCGTCAGTATCCGCTGCGTGAAATCGGCGGAGAAATAGAGAAGAAATCACGATCATGAACGAGAACAAAAACCTGAGAAGCCGTATGAGCTAATCATGTACGGATCTGTGGGAGCCCCGGCGGAGCAATCCCTGCGGCGACCCAGCCGGTCAATTCTCATCTGCCGCTTGCTAAAAAGGAGGTTCCGATTCCAAAGCGCTGCTTTCGCAATGCGACGAAGCGGATTACGATGTAGGCGTTTAACCAAATCACCGCAAATGAGGCACTTCCATGAATGCAAAAATCCTTGCTGCACTTGCAACCTTGATCGTCTCTTTGCTTGCTGCATCTACCGAGGCCGACGACAAGCCAGCGAAAGGCACTCCACACAAGTTCGAAGATGCACGAGCCGAGTTGTATAAGACCATCGGCGATGTAGAGTTGTACTTGTACATCTTCGAGCCGGCTGGTCACAAGTCGTCGGAACAACGCCCGGCTGCGGTGTTTTTCTTTGGCGGTGGTTGGAACGGTGGCACGCCGAAGCAGTTCGAGCCGCACTCGCGCTACCTGGCGTCGCGCGGTATGGTGTCGATCGTGGCAGACTATCGAGTGAAGAGCCGCCAAGGCACGTCGCCGTTTGAATGTGTGAAAGACGGCAAGTCGGCCGTTCGTTGGGTACGCGCCAACTCAGCGAAACTTGGCATCGATCCCAATCGCATCGCGGCCGGCGGCGGATCGGCCGGTGGTCATGTTGCCGCAGCGACTGGCAACGTGCCCGGTTTGGAAGAAGACGGCGAAGACGCTAATGTCAGTGCAAAACCAAACGCACTGTTGTTGTTCAACCCCGTCTACGACAACGGCCCGGATGGTTACGGCCACGATCGCGTCAAAGATCGCTACCAAGAAATCTCGCCACTGCACAACATCAAAAAAGGCGCTCCGCCGACGATCGTGTTCCTGGGCACGAAAGACAAGTTGATTCCCGTTTCAACATCGGAAGAATACGAAACCAAAATGAAGGCCGTGGGCAGTCGCTGCGACACGCACTTGTACGAAGACCAACCACATGGCTTTTTCAACAAAGGCCGAAGCGAGGACAAATTCTACAACGCAACTGTGCTGGCCATGGACGAGTTCTTGATCTCCCTTGGTTGGCTCAAGGGCGAACCAACCATTGGCAAATGACGTGTCGAACCGTTGTCCCAACGGCTTTCATCGACCGGCGGAGTGATCAACGTGTATGGTTTATCGTTTTGAAAAGAAGCATGACCAATCGCCTGTCCCCATCTGTAATCTTCACCATTTTTGCGTTGGTCGTGTTCCACGCCGTTGATCTGACGGCCGACGACTGGCCGGCGTTTTGTGGACCTCGCGGCGACGGCAAGTCGAACGAGAAGAACGCTCCAACATCTTGGGCGCCGAACACGAACATCAAGTGGAAAGTCGCACTCGCATCCGACGGCAACAGCAGCCCAATCGTTTCCAATGGTCGCATTTTTCTTCATGTCGCGTCGGGCAAGGGACGCAAACGAGGATTGGTCTGTTACGACCGAACGAACGGGCGTGAATTCTGGTCACGCACAGTTGAATATGCTAAGGTCGATCAAACGCATAAGACGAATCCCTACGACGCATCAACGCCGGTGACCGACGGAAAGCGAGTCGTCGTATGGCACGGCTCGGCGGGACTCTACTGTTATGACTTCGACGGCAACGAGCTTTGGTCGCGGCAGTTGGGCGAGATCGATCATTTTCTTGGCTACGCGTCTTCCCCGATTATTTATGATGGCAAGGTGATTTTGAGTTTTGGTCCGGGCGTGAACCAGGCAATGCTGGCCGTCGATCTTGAGTCTGGAAAGACCGTTTGGAAGACCGATGAACCGGGCGGAAACGCGGGCCAAAAGCCTCGCGAAGTTGCCTCGTACAGTACTCCCGTCGTAGTGCGAGTGGACGGAAAGGACCAAATCCTCAACAGCATGCCAACTCGTGTCGTCGCCTATGAGCCGGCTGACGGAAGCATTCTCTGGACTGTCGGCGGAATCCCTGGACGCCAGGATTTGGTTTACACCTCGCCGATCATCGCCGGTGACCTGGGAATCGCAATGGGTGGCTTTCGCGGACCTCGACTGGGTTTCAGACTCGGCGGAGCGGGCGACGTCACAAAGACGCATCGACAATGGCACATCACCGGCCGCAATCCTCAACGAATCGGTACGGGTGTCTTTGTCGACGGCCACGTCTACACCGCAAACGTCGGACCGGGCACGATGGAATGCATGGATCCGAGGACTGGCGAGATCAATTGGCATACCCGAACACCTGGCGGCGACGTGTGGGCGTCAATCATCTATGCCGCAGGTCATCTGTACATCACGACGCAAGGCGGAACAACACACGTCGTTCGACCAAATTCGGAAAAGCTCGAAATCATAAGTAGCAACGCACTTGGCGAAACCACGAATGCCACACCTGCCCTTTCGGATGGCGAGTTCTTCATTCGAACTCACGAGCATCTGTTTTGTATCAGTGATTAATCGAGCAATCCAGCTACGAATAAACATCGTTGTCGCGATTTCGACGTTTCTCGCGATGCTCAGTAACGGGAACTCTGGTGTTGTCGCGTCCGAACTAAAGGTAATTCAGAAGCCGACCTTCTGGATCGTCGGACAATGGACACGGATTGTTATCGAGACTCCTGACGATTGCGGACGACTAGATGTGACGGTGCCGGAGCAGCTCACATTGCTCGATCGGTGTCGGTTCAAGCCAGGGAACTCGACGCAGCGTTTCTACTTTCGAGCGACGGCACGTGTTAAGAGCGAAGAACTCGTATTCAAGTCCGCCGAACACAAACTCGCTCTGCCGCTGCGTGTGCTTTCGTGGGCAGAAGTCTTGAACGAGCGATTTGAGCGCAGGATCACATCCGGCTCGGCATGGGCCGGCAAGCTAAAACTGCCGCGTTTGTTTCCCCTCGACGGCACGGACGAGATGAAACGCGGCCTGAGTTTTCTCACGCGCGCGGAACTCGAACGTCAACGAGAGAGTTTCAGCCGCAACTTGAAAGGGCACGCCAGGGACGCGCTGCCGCAGGTCCAGGATCTTCACAAACTGTTCCACTCCCTGCCGAGCACCACCATTCCACGAGCGGCCTATGTCAACAATCCAGTTTATCGACCCAACGACAAGCCGCCTGCGAAAGGCTGTCCGGTTTGCGGAATCAAGATCTTTGAAGGGCGTTCCGCTTTCTACCCGTGGTTACTGGACCGCGAGAATCATCCGTTGAAGGTGCAATGCCCTGAATGCGAACGCTGGTTTCCGAGCAACGACTTCGCGGCGGGTGACATGACGAGTGGTGAGTTTCCGGACGACGGTTGGGGCTATTTCGACGATCGCGGGCGGCCGTATTCGTTCGTCGGTTACTACGTCCTACAGAACTATCGTGGCGGTGAACGACGGACCGAGTTGTACTCACGGCTCTACCTGGCCAACGGCGACAAACGCCTGGCCCGTGCGGCGACCGTCCTGTTGTTTCGCGTTGCCGAGCAATACTTGAACCTGGCGCTGAATATCAATCAGCGCAACCGTTACGTGCGCGATGCACTTTGGGGCGGACGCATCGCGCCTCAAGGCACGCCACAACCGAGCAACAAAGCATGGTTCTCGCCTGGCTTCTACCTCGATGCCGTCTGGACGATCGGCCCCGACAGATTCTACGCAGAGGCTTATGAGCGGATCTGGGACTACCTGCAAGAGGACGACCCCGTGTTGCTGAAGTTTTTGCAAGCCCAACACCATCCCGAAATCAAAAGCATGCGTGACGTGCGTCGTTTCATCGAGACCGGTTACTTCCGTACTGTTGCTCAAGGTCTGCTCGACCACAGTATCAGTGGCAACGGGCCATCGGAACATGCGATGGCATTGAATGTGGCCCGTTTTCTGAACACGCCCAGGTCCATCGAACTTGCCGACTGGGTCTTTAACAATTCCAAAGACGGCATGCGATACTATCTGCCGAATCTGTTGTTCAAAGACGGTTCGGGATATGAGTCGCCGGCTTATAACAACGCGCATTCTCGCGGCACGGTCATGATCGAGAACCTGTTGTCGCGGCTCGTGGAACTTCATCCGGATCAGTACGCGAATGCGGGCTTTCCGCTGCTGGCCGATCAGACCAGATTCAAGGATATGTATGATCACAACATCAACCTCTCGCTGATCAGCCGTACCTATGCCAACGTTGGAGACGATGGTGATCTGGCGACAACGGATCCTCTGCCGCTGAAGCCGGGCGCGTCTTTGAAGGGAGCGGGATTTGTACACGCATTCGAAAAATGGGGCGACGCGAACTACGCAAAAGCACTGTGGAACGCGGAAGCCGAGGCTCCCATCAAAGCACTGACCGATCCGGCGTTGCGAGCCAAAGTAACCGAAATCGTGAAACGCGAAGGCCCTCATTTGGAACTTCCCAGTCAGGTGCTAGACGGTTTCGGCCACGTGATTCTGCGGAGCGGAAAGGCCGGCGACCAGCGAGCCTTTTGGATGCGATACGGTTCCATGTATGGTCATGGACATCACGATGGGTTGACCATCGGTTACGAGGCACTCAAGCGGACCTTGCTTCCGGAACAAGGATATAACCGAGGCCCCGACTATCGCACCGAGTGGGACATGAATTGGGCTTTGCACTATTGTGGCCGAATTGTCGGTGCCAAGGACGAACCATCCGATTCGTGGGGCCAGCAAGGCAGCGCCGGCGGAAGTCTGCGGTTGTTCGCTGACGGCGGCTGGGCAAAGATGGCAACCGCTGGCCGACGCCACTTCAAAACCGTCGATCCGCCGCAACTCATGAAGCTCACAAACGACCTTGCCCTCAAACGCACGATTGGGCTGATTGATCTGGGGCCGAAGCACTCATACTGCGTCAGCATTTTTCGATTGAGCGGCGGCACGGATCACTACCTCAGTTTTCATGGCCCTCGGGGCTCCGCCCAGTCACACAACCTAAAGCTGATCCCGCAGAATGCCGGAACACTGGCGGGGCCGAATGTGCATTATGGGCAGAAATGGGATTCCGAGTGGAGCAAGAAGAATCCCCATCTAATGATGTTTCCATTTCTCTTTGACGTTCGGCGAGCGGACGCGAACGCAGCGTGGAACGTCCGATGGGATTTGGAAAACTACCCAAACGTGCATCTCCGTCTCCACGGCTTTGGCAACTGCGGTGAGGTCGCATTAAGTAAAGGCAAACCACCTGGCGGCGGCAAGCCCTACGAACTGCAATGGCTGACGCGACACAACTCCGGAACTACGCCACTGGCCACGCAGTTTGTCGAAGTGCTGGAAGCCTACGAGGGCGAGCCGCTGATCAGCGAAGTGAGGCCGCTGACGGTGAAAACTTCGGACACGTCGCCTCAAGGTCCCGTCGCATTTCAAGTTGTCAGCAACGATCGAATTGACACGATCATTCACTGCTCGAACTCGGACGTGCCTGTCACCACTAGCAACGGAATCACGATGCAAGGCGCATTCGGTGTGTGGTCCGAAGAGGCGGGGAAGCCGAAACGAGTCTTTCTGGTCGGCGGAACGAAAATTGAAAAGCAGGGCCGGACATTCGCCGCGCGCTCTCAAAGCTGGACCGCAACGATAGAATCCGCCAACTTTTTCGAGAAGAAGATCGTGGTGTCTCCAGCGCCGGCCGACTCCGCCGCACTCGTCAGCCGATACGTGAGAATCACCAACCCACAGGGCAACGACGCAACACACCGCATCGTCGCCTCGAAGCTATTAACAGGTGACCGAGTCGAATTGACGTTCGAATGGGACCCGCGCATCGCCGAAGGCCCAGTGCGGGAAGTGCATTCCGATGGCCTGACATCTGCCGTCGCGTTGAAATTCGGTGGGCTCTACTATCGAGGAAAGACGCTTAGCAACGAAGACGGCACATCGACGTACAAATCGTTCGGCGTGCGGACGTCGCGAGCTTATATCAACAACGAAACACATCAAGACGTTTCAAAATCCAAGCTGACGCAAGAGTTCTCAGACCGCGACGCCGACAAGCTAGTTCGCTTCCTGATCTACGACTACGGTCCTGGCGATACCATCACAATGCCAACTCTGATGTCGGTGGATACGGCCGATAAATGAGGAGCTTTATGAATTCATACAAACAAGCCATCGGCGGACTCATGCAAGCTTGGAATCGTCAAAACTGTATCTATTCAGGATTTGTTCAATTCTTGTTTACTGTCTTCGCGAGTCACGCGGTCGCATCGTGGTTCATCAAAAGCCGTTGTTCTTTGCTTACGAGACAGAGGATGTCGAGAAGGTCCACACAGCCAATGGCTGGCTCAGCTACAATGAAATGAAGGCGCGTCATCCCTACACGCAAAAATATACTGACCGTCGATCACTCGTGACATGCTAAATTGTGCGGTTGCATTTTCAGACCAGACGCTGAAGCCATACCCACCACGAGAGGTAATCCATGATGCGGAAACTGTTGAACCTGCTCATCGTGCTTTCGATCACAGCACTCGCGTCGGCCGATGTCGGCGATCCGCAGATACGAACGGATCATCCGTGGTATCCCGGCGAGCTTGCAATCTCCACGTTTGACCGTCTGTTCGCGACTCAGGCCGAGGCTTACGAGCGCGTCACTGGCAAGCGAGTTGAGTCGGACGAACACAAAGCGCTCGCATCGTGGCTTTGGCGCAACACGCACTATTGGCACGGACAGGCCGGCGGACGCAACCTTTGGGGCGAAGGACTTACCGGTGGAAAAGATAAGCGGTTACGTGAGTATTGGAACGGGCTCTTTGGCTATGGCTTTGGGCTTTGCGGCACAACGCATTCGCAGTGGACGGCCGAGTTTGAGCATCTGCTTGGTCATGGACGTGGACGTGGTGTTGGCGCGGCGGGACACAACGCGTTTGAAGTCTTTTTGCAAGGCGGACACTATGGCAAGGAAGGCCGCTGGGCGCTGTTGGATCATGATCTATCCACGGTGATTTTTGATGAGTCGGGGCGTCGCTTGCTTGGATTGGGCGAGATGCAGAAGGACGTCGGTCGCTGGATCAAGCGTGATTATAAACCGGAGAAACAGCACGGCTGGCTTGTTTGTGGACTGTATCCGGGCGACGGTAACTCGTATCGAAAGTACGCGGTAGCCGAGTACCTTGCGGGTTATGCTGGACCGCCGCCGATGGTGCACCTTCGTCGAGGCGAACGAATGCGACGTTACTTCGAACCGGGCCTTGAGGACGGAAAGACGTTTGTCTTTTGGGGACGGAATTACAACACTGACGGCATCGCCGGTCCCGAACGCTCGCGAACCTGGGTCAATCAGCCGGAGCAAATGTATGAATCAACGTCCGGCACGCCTCACCGAAGTGGTCAGGCGCGTTTTGCAAACGTTGAGTACATCTATCGTCCCAACTTTGCCAACGGTGACTACCGCGAGGGTGTTATCGAAGAAAGCGACAACCAAGTAGTTTTCGAATTCCGCACGCCGTACATTGTCGGCGCGACGCCCCCGAACAACGATGCGTGGGGAATCTACGAGGAAGGCTGCCGCAACGGGCTTGTGCTGCGAGGTCGGGCAAACTGTGAAGTAGCCGTTTCACTCGACGCCGGTCGTACTTGGTTAGCATCGCAGAAGTTCCAAGACGAGTTGGATCTGACGGACTTTGCCAAAGGACGCTCGCAATATTGGCTTCGCTTTGCCGCCGGTGCAAAGCAACTGGTCAATTCGAACCTGGAGATCGAAACAGTTTGCCAAGCCAATGTCGCCGTCTTGCCAAGACTCAAAGACAATGGAACGACCGTCAGCTACGAAGCAAGTGGGAAAACTGTCCAGTCGCTAGGCCCGGAGTTGGATGTGGCGAAGACTTTTGTCACGGGTGGCGCGTTTGGTCAGAAGACCGTCACGTTGAAAGTGACGCCCAACAAACCTGTGATGAGAATCTTCGCGTCTGCCCACACGGCATCCGGTAGTCCACCAAATGCCAACGTCCGTTACCACATTGAGCACAGCCTTGATATGGGCAAGAACTGGCAACCGATTGTCGCTGATTGGACCGTCCCACGACGCGGCGACGAACCTGGCGATTTCTGGTCGCAGAGTTTTTGCTACGGTTCGCGGGACGTTGCATCACCATCAGGTAATCCGATCCAGATTCGTTTCCGCAACTACGGTGGCAAACGGTTTCTGCGTGCCGAGGCGCATCTGGTTCAGCGGGCGGGCAAGCCTAATCCGGTCAAAGTTACGTACAACTGGGTCGACGCCGATGGCGAACATCAACAATCACATGTCTTCAGATCGAAGGGCAACTGGCAAATCGCAACCGGAAAAAATGTTCGCACACATTGGGTCGAGTTTGAACCGGTCAACTGAAAGATTGTATCAATGAACATTTCAAAACGAATCGTAGCACAGGCTGCCAGCCTGTTTCGCGGCGCGTTTACAGCCAAGCTGGCTGTGCTACTAGTCGCTGGTCACCTTGTCGCGGAAGATCGTGAGCCAGACCGGGTGGCTCCAATGCAAAAGGTTCATGCAAAGTACGGAGGAATTCTGCCGATCTGTTCGTCAATGCGGAAGACGGTGATTTGCACTTAAAGAAGGGTGCGGTGATTGACGTCGATGAGTTAACGACGGTGACGCACGGCATCGACCACCAAGAACGCGGAGAGCGAACCAACGCAGGTGCGGACTCAAGTTGATTCAAACTGAAAAATGATTCGGCTGCAGGCTAGTGGAGAAGTCGAGGTGAACGTCCTAACAAAGTCAGTCGTCCAACTATCGATCGTGTTTATATGGTCTGTCGTGTCCATCTGTCGTGCGGATGCTCCTTATCCACCGAGCAAGGTGATTGCCGGAGTCGAGTTTGATTTCTCGACCCACAAGCGGCTCGCTCCGGGCAGCGACAACTGGCCGATCACCTGGGCCGACGGCGGTGGTTTTGGCGGGACGAATCGCGATGGTCGCGTGAGTCTTGGATTTGCTCGCGTCGAAGGCGATGTGGATAACTACAAGGGCACAAATCTCTGGGGTGGTCTTCGCGGGCAAAGTAAAGCGACGTTTGGCGGCAAGAGTTATGGGATTCTATCGGTCGGCGGCGCCCTCTACGCCTGGTGGGGACCAGGATCGGGCGGTACGTTTTGTCGCGAAACACGCGTGCTCAAATCGAGCGACCATGGTAGATCCTGGACCAAGAGTGACTGGCGATTTACCAAACAAGACGAACTCTACGGCGGCACGTTCTGCAACTTCGGCAAAGACTACGCCGGGGCGCGCGACGACTTCGTTTACAGCTACTACCCTCGCGGCACGAACTGGGCGATGAACAAGCCAGGAAAAGTCGATCTCGCCCGTGTGCCGAAAGACCAAATCATGAATCGCGACAAGTACGAGTTCTTCGCCGGACTGAATAACAACGGCCAGCCGACTTGGACGAAAGACCTAAACGAACGCAAGCCCGTGTTCGAAGACCCAGCAGGCGTGCGAACTGCGAGCGTCGGCTACAACGTCGGCTTAAAGCGTTACCTGCTGACGACCGAACACACACAAGCCGCGGCGGGCAACTTGGCGATTTTCGACGCGCGCGAACCATGGGGACCGTGGACGACCATCGCGTACTATCAAAAATGGAACAACCGCCGCGGGACAATTTCCTTCTACTTCGCCCCCAAGTGGTTCAGCCCCGACGGCAAACAATTCACAATGGTCTTCACCGACAACGACCACTGGGCGACCGTGCGCGGCAGCTTCGTCTTGAAGAAATAACTTCATAACAAATCCGGCGCGGGGAAACCAACGATGCATCGAACACACAGCGCGCGAAGATTGGTCTGTTTTAGAGCTGGTGGCCTTGTTTCACTAGCGATCATCCTGTGTTCATCGACGTGGTCGGGCGCTGACGACACAACAAAATGGTGTTTTCCGCCGGTTGGCGAGTTGCAAGACAAGCAATTACAGCGCGAGCCCGAGCAGGTTGGTTTGCAACGATCAGTTATCGCGAAACTCAAAACAAAGACTTTGGGCGGGCGCTGGGCATTGTGGCGGCGCGGTTTTCTAGTCCACGTTGAAGGCGACTTCAATAAGACGACCGAAGTCAAGTCGTTGCGCAAGACTTGGCACGCCCTTATGGTTGGAGCTGCGATCAAGCAAAAGAAGATCAAGTCGGTAGATGAGCGAATTAGCGATTACAGTCCTGAACTAAAAGGAAAGGATGCGACGGCCACTTGGCGTCATGTGATGACGCAAACATCTGGGTTTGACTATCCGGACGGCGACTATGCCGCCGCAGGGATGAAATGTCCGGTTGGATAGCATCGCAAATGGGGTGATGAGGTCGCAGTCTATTTGCGCATCGGGTCGGTGAGGGGTTAGCGTTTTGTTGCTGAAGAGATAGGATGACGCTTGAATTGAGCGTTGCGAGGCGAGAAGTTCATTCGGTGGGGCACGCTTGCCAGGCCTC
>CAYFJO010000243.1:0-15977 GCA_964343305.1 uncultured Pirellulaceae bacterium
GCCACATCTTTGCAATCGTCGGATATTTTTCATCCCACGCTTGAGCAAATTCTTCTCCCTCAATCCCAATGGCAAATCTGCCTGCACGACAAGTATCCGGCATACATCTCGTGGGAAACTTTTGAGAAAACCGAATGCATGCTTCGAGACAACTATGCCGAGTACGATCGCAACAAGACACGCGGCATTCCGCGCGAAGGCAAGACGTTGCTGCAAGGCATCGTGTACTGCGGCCAGTGCGGTCACAAGATGGGCGTGCAGGACAAAGGCACGCCCCGTTACCTCTGCAACCGTTTGAGGAAGATCTCGCCGGGCGATCCGGTGTGTCAACATCTGTCATCGGATCCCATTGATGATCAGGTGGTCCAGTGGTTTTTCGACGCCTTGTCGGTTGCCGAGATCGACGCGTCACAACAGGCACTGCAAGAGGCCGACGCGCAACACGATCTGGTCTAGGCATCGCGCCGTCAGCAACTGAGTCGTTTGCGTTACCAAACGCAACTTGCCGAACGACAATACCAACTGGCCGATCCCGAGAATCGATTGGTGGCCGCCGAATTGGAACAGCGCTGGGAACACGCGCTGCGCGAATTGCAGGCCGAGGAAGAACGCCAGGCAGCCGACGAAAACTCCGTGTCTTGTTGGGCCATCCCCGAAGATCTACTCGTGGCCCTCAAAGACGTTGGTCCACGGCTGCTCGGCTTCGTAGATTGGCGAATACTGTATCGTGGTCAATCACGTCGTCCCGATCGGCTTGTTGAATCCCGACGTCTACTTGTCGTCTTAATTGCTCTCGTGTCATCAACAGCCGGACGCGCTCCCTGATCGCCTCGTCTGCCGATGAAAAGCGGCCAGACTGAACAAGATCTTCGATGAACGATTGTTGATCGGGCGGGAGACTTATATTCATCGCGTTATCTCCAGTTCGGGGGTCGGCCAACATTAGCCGCAAAGCCGCCGCGCGGACGCCTTGTTCCTTATTCTACGTTTTCTCCTTTGGTGCAAACAGTGAATGGGCGCAGGGCCCTGAGCTGACATGCGAATCGGCGGGTCGCTCGGACGATCCGGGTCGCCGCTTAGCGGCGAAGAATGATCCACTTCGTTAGAATTATCCTCGATTCAAAAACCACTCAGAATGGAAGGCGCGGCGCCGCCCATTCGCATACGTTGTGCGAACTGAGGCTGGTACTTACGGATCGGGAATGCCGAGGTCACGACAAATCTTGCGAGCCAAATGGTCTGAGATTTCGTTGTGGCGTGGCACGGCTGATCGCTGGCCATTCGCTGGATTGCCCCACCACGAATGGTTGCCACCTTCGCGAATCAGTTCGCATCCGTGATCCACCAGATGCCGTATCAAATCGCGGCGTTTCACGGGTGAATCGCCACCTCTTCGAACGATGTCCCAGCCGCCTTGCGAGCATCTTCCCGATTCATTTCAATCGCTTCTGCAAGTGCTTCGCGCAAATTGGCGATCAACTCGTCGCGGGTAGCCCCTTGCGAGTTGACGCCGCGTACTTCTTCAATCCATCCAATCCACCATGGCCCGTCCTGTTGAATAACGGCCGTGTATTCCTGGTTCGACATAATTGCCTCGATTCGATCATTGTGGCCGCACAAAACATGGTTTTGCCGCAAGGGCCTTCGGCACGCCTTCCATTATAGGTCATGCAGGCTGGCGCTGGTAGAATGATCTGGTTGGTCAACGTCGTTCGCTTCGTTTACGGCGGCGACGGATATTCTTCCCGATGACCGGGCTTCATTCCCCGTTGATCGTATGCGAATGGACGTCGCCTATTTTTGGATCGGTGCGGTGTTCCGCCGTGTGAGCTGGACCTTGGGTTATGGATTACTACCCTCCGACGATGCGGCGACTTGGCTGCATCGGTCATCAGTGAATGGGCGCAGGGCCCTGAGCTGACATGCGAATCGGCGGGTCGCTCGGAGGATCCGGGGCGCCGCTTAGTGGTGAAGAATGATCCACTTTGTTAGAATGATCCTCAATTCTAAAACCACTCAGAATGGAAGGCGCGTCGCCGCCCATTCGCATACGTTGGCCGCGCGAGGGGAGAAGCATGCGTTTTACCTTGAAGCAAACGCTGATCGCACCCGTTCTTTTCTCCGCGTTTCTCGGCTACGCAATAACGACTGGCCTTGGTATCGCGGTTGGCTTTTTAATTTTCACCGCTCTTTGCTGGTTTTGCATCGCTCGTGCGTTCGCTCGATGGAGTGACGCCGGATGGCTCCAGCGGGCCTATGCCTCTGCAACTGCTTGTGGTACGACGGCATTGCTTTCGATCTTTGTGGTAGGTCGCGACCTACCCGACGTTTGCGCGCGAGCGCAACACACGTCGTCTGCAATGGTCCTTCGCTGCCGACGAGAAATTTGATTCCGTTCATGTCGAGTATCACGAACTAAAAGCCACGTTCATTCGTGTGGATGGCTCCGTAACAACGGATGCCGATTTTGACGAATTGCGTTCGCGCATTCGCGCTTATGACTGGCGTGGTATGGATGGAATCTATTGGAATGTCCGGATCACGGAGCCCGGCATACATCATGATGGACGGGATTCTGACTTGTTTGGAGGTACTTAGCGTCGCCCAACAATTTGGGATTTGAAGTCAGCGAGAAGAAGACTTAGACATTGTTTTGCGTGTTCCCGAGCCTGACTTCAAATTCGTGTTCAAGGCGATACGCTTCGTGGTAATACGGCTAGGGATCCCTCTAATCCGGTCCGAAACACAACAATTGGCCGTTTTCCAGCGACACGAAAATCCTACCTTTGTGATCGATCGCCGTGCCGCCTTTCACGACTTCGGCGGGCGTCTTTTGAAGCCACGCGTCAGTCCCATCTTTGATGTTGATTGCCACCAGAAATGTTTCGTCCGGAGTTTGATCGGAATGGCCCGTCGCTAACAGTTGGTCCTTTGACACGACATAACTTGTGAACCGTCGATTGCCTTTGTCTGTCCAAACGTTTTTCGGATCCTCTCCACCGCGGCGACGGCGGATCCAACGGGCTGCTTCCTTTTGTTGCTTGGGAGCGCCGGGTGGAAGCAGAGCAAGGTTGGTGAAGACGCTGCCTTCGTAGCTGGCATCGTGACAGAGCGACGCCCCATCGCCGCAGGTGTGGTCCAATGACAGGTATTTGCCGTACTCCGGATAGTAAGGATAAAACGCGGTGCGATATTGCGAGTTGACTTGCACCTTCGGCGTGTTCAAACATTCCAATGTCTTGAGATCATATCGTGCGGTTTCATACACGCCGCCAGCCAGAAATCGCAACTCGCCATCGACAATCGACAGGTTGCCTTGCATGCTGATGCCGCTGTTCACCTGTGACGACAGCGTACCCGATGTGCTGTTTTGCGCCTTCAACTTGCCGGTCGTTGCGTCTAAAGCCACGACATAAGTGCCGTCGTAATGAGCAACACCGGCCGCGGCGTACACGGTGTCGCCTTCGACAACGACACCGCCAGCAACCGGCCAAGTCGAAATCAACTTACCGAAAACGGGAATCAGGCGATCGGTCGGTGCCACACGGAATACCCACAAGGCACGACCGGTTGTTGCTTCAAAGGCGTAAACACGGCCGTCGGCAGAACCGGCGTAGACTCGGTCGTTGGCCACCGTGGGGGGAAAATAAACGGGCCCGGACGTGTGTTGTTTCCAAACTCTGTTCCCTTCGCCGTCGAGGGCATGGACAGTTCCGGTTCGATCCGCGAGGAACACCAATCCACCGGCTGTCACAGGAGCCGTGGGTAGTTCGTTGGAGCAAATGTCGGCCTTCCATTTCAACGATGTGCCCGCGGGAATTTCGACCGAGGTCACATCGTTGCGGGCGTTGCTGCCTCGGAACACGGACCAGTCCGCGGCGTTGGCTTGCAGCGGCGCCACCTTCTCGATGTCGGCGTAACCTTGTAACGCGTCAGTATAAACATTCTCCGGCAACGGATCATTCATCGCGGTCAAACAGATGTTGCCGTACAACGACAATTGGCAACCGCACATCCAAGGCCCCCAATAGAGATTGCCATTGGAAATCAGCACACCATCCTGGCACGGTGGCCGCATCGGCGCGATGTGCTGAGCCGTGTTCGTTTCCGTGATGACTCGAACGGTCCCGCCGCTCGCTCGATAAAAAATACTGTCCGCGCAGCCAGTTGCGCGCGTGCAAGCGCGACGGGCCGGAAATTCTGTGATGATATCGCCGGTCGAGTAGTCGATCTTGATGCCGTTCTTCCCTTGCGGTCCAGCCGCGTACACGGCGTCGTCACGCAGGACGAGTTGCCAGTTGCCCGTCGGTTGCGTCCAGTTGAGCTTTCCATCCGCGCTCATCGCACACACCAATTTGTTGCGTTGAGGTCCGGCGAACAGGATGTAATCCTCGGTACACTTCATGTAGCAGGTCGTGGCGTAGCCCGTAACGTAATGCTGCGCGCGAGCGTTGGGGCCGATTGCTTCGAGTAAATCTTTGTCGGTGTTTTTCCATGCGACTTTGCCATCGCTACGATCAATCGACGCGACGAATTTCCCTGGGCTGCAGAACAAGATCTGATTCTTGTTCATGCAGACGCCGCGAGCATCCAAGAACTCTTCGTCCCGATAATGCCACAACGGCTTCTTCGATTTCAGATCGATCGCGACGAACGTGCGGCCGTGACCGAACGCTGTTCGTGGGTCGTTGTAATCGTGTCCCTTCCACATGCCCCATGGCCAATGTCCGAGGCCGCGGCGCTCAGACTTTTGCGTGTCGACTTTGATTTCGAGATTACCGACCAGGGCGTACAGTACTCCGTCCCGTATCGCCATCCATTTCCAAACGGGTCCGTCCGTGATGTCGGCGGGGATCTTGATTTCGTCGCGGAGTTCTCCCGTTTCGCCGTCGAAGATTTTGCACGACTCGTGATCGGCCATGTACAGAGCGTCTTCGGTCGCGATCATCGTGTTGCGATGGATCATGAATCCCGGTGGGTTGGGGCGCTTCCAGAGAATCGTGCCGTTGTACGCGTTGATGCACAGCAGCGTGTTGAGCCATTCGTTTTGGTTTGCTTTGTGCGCGATGTGCCCCATCGCTTTGTACATGCGACCGCCAGCGATGACCGACTGTTCGGGCATCGGGCTGAACTTGGGCGTCGCAAGGAACTGGGTGTTGAAGTTGCCTTTAACGTGTTGGTCGTTCGACTGGGGATTGTTATCCGGCCCGTGATAGGCATGTGTCCATTCGTCGATTCCATCCGGCACTGGCTTGACCAATTTCCGTTGGCCCACATGCGCGGTCGCACGAGGGCGAAGAGCACGAAGTAGCTCCGCGTCTTTTAACTTTGCCTGCGCGCTTGGCGCGACCAAAATGCAATCCGCCAGATTACGCGCCAGTCGGATTGAATCGTAAGATCCCAAATGGGCGAAGATACGCGTGCCCAGCAAATCGGCATTCTCGGCCACTTCACGTACGGCGGCAACTTGCGATTCGCTGTCGGACTGAAAATAGATAATCAGGTCACTGGACTTGGCGAGGTCAACGAGATGATCTGCACCTTGCTCAGGGGCTCCGACCAATGCGACGACGCCCTTTTTCGTGCCGATTCTGGCGAGGTCGTCGCTCGTGTCGTCGGCCTGGACGAGTTGATCCACAAAACAAAAAACCAGAAACGCCCCGAAACACACCAACGTTGAAGATTTCATCATAAGTCTCCGGCAAGTCGATTGATTGCACACTTCGCTGACCATTAGTTTGCCAAATCTACACACAATTGCCAGAGAAATCTGTGAATCAGCACGGATTAGCGCAGATGAGTGTTCGGGGAACGCTAATCGACGCTAATGAAGATGCGAGACTACTTGTAGGTTTTGAACTCGCCCGATTTGTAGCGGTGCCAGTAGTCGAGCAAGTCGGCACGGATCTTTGGCGATAGCAGCAGCAACCCAAAGATGTTGGGGAATGCCATGGACAGGATCATCATGTCGGAAAAGTCGAGCACGGCTCCGAGGTTAACAATCGTTCCGACGAACACCGCGATCACGTACAAGATTCTGTAAAGAATCGTGCTGCCCGCGCCGAACAGTCGTTCCCAACATCGCTCGCCATAGTAGCTCCACGAAATCATCGTTGAGTAGGCGAACAACACGACCGCGACTGCCAAAACGTATGGGAACCAACTGATTTCGTTTTCGAATGCCTTCGATGTCAGTTGCGAACCGGCGAGGCCTTGGTCGACGATCCATTGTTCGTTGGACCATGCACCGGTGATCAGAATCACGAGGGCGGTCATCGAACAAACGACGATCGTGTCGATGAACGGGCCGAGCAAGGCGACAGCACCTTCGCGGACGGGCTCTTCGGTTTTCGCGGCGCTGTGTGCGATTGATGCGCTGCCGACACCGGCCTCGTTACTGAACGCGGCTCGTTGAACGCCGATGACGAGCACGCCAATCATGCCACCGCCGAACGCCTTGCCGGAGAACGCCTCAGAGAAGATCTGTCCGATCAATGCCGGCACTTCGGGAATGTGCATCAAGATGATCCAGAGGCATGCGGCGACGTACATCAAACACATTGACGGCACAATCTTTTCCGCCGCCGCCGCGATACGTTTGATGCCGCCGAGGATGACAATGCCGACGGCCGCCGCCAAGATCAAGCCAAACACGACTTTGATGATCGACGCCGTGCTGGCCATGCTTTCTTGCAGCGTCTTCTTCTCTGTTTGCAGCGATGCAAGCTTGTCGAAATCTTCTGCTTCCGCACTTGCTTTGATTTGGTTGTCGAGTTCTTCTACTTTATTGATGTTGCCTTTTTGGATCATGCTGACCATCGCGGCACCGGATTGGTTGGCTTGGAACATGTTGCCGCCGCCAAAACTAGCCATGATGCACATCACGGCGAACACGATCGACAGCACGAGGCCGATCGGCCCCAAGCCAAGTTCCTTCAAACCCTCGTGCAGATATTGCATCGGGCCGCCGAGCACCGTGCCGTCTTCCTTCACTCGGCGATACTTTTGACCGAGCGTGCATTCAACGAATTTGCTCGTCATGCCCAGCACGCCGCACATCAACATCCAGAAAAACGCACCCGGTCCGCCGACTGTCATCGCAATTGTCACGCCGGCGATGTTGCCGAGACCAACGGTTGCCGACAGCGCGGAAGAAAGAGCTTGAAAGTGAGAAACTTCCCCGGGTTCGTTGGGGTTGTCGTATTTGCCTCGAACGATTTCAACGGCGTGACGAAAGCCCCAGACATTGACGCCACGCATGTAGATCGTAAAGAAGACCGACCCTAACGCGAGCCACAGCACAACGACCGGAGCCCCGCCGCTTTTCTGACTCAAAATGTGATTGCCGTTATCGTCGGTCTTTAATCGTCCCTGCGCGACGAGTGTGTTGACGTCTTCCTTTTTCAGAATCTCGTCGTCGCTTAACAGCGACCGCATCGGTAGGACTTTGTGATATTCGATATCGCTTTTGGCATTCTTGACGCCGACGTATTTCGATTTCACGTCCATGATGACCGAAATGAATTCAACTTTGCGATTGCCGACAGATCCGAGTCGGAAGATCTGCGGCTTACCGTCCGCATCTTTGGAACCATTGGCGAGCAATCCACGGGCATCAAGAGCGATTGCTTCGGTGTTAGAAATGGAATCGGCATCATAGGTGCCGTCGGGATCGAGCTTTTCAAACGCGCCGGAACTGCCGTGGTCGCGGATGTAATGTTCCTCGTGGTTCATCTGTACGTAAGTCTCGGAGTGCGAGCCAACGCGATAAAAGAGGACGCCGGCCATCCAATCGACCGCACTCGCAAATCCGCCGTCAATCCGTGCCATGATTCCCGGCTCTGGTTCTTTGACTTCGTCTTGCTCTAGTTTTGGGGCGTCCGACGATCCATGGTCGTCCACAGGTTCGCTTGCTTCGACATCTGGTTTACCGTCGTCGCCCTCGTCGTTTTGCCCGTACGACTGCAATGAAGAGAACGTCGTCACGACCAACAAGCTGGAAATGGCAAGCAGGAAATATCGAGAACCGGGGCGATTAAACAGACCAGAAACCGTTTTCATTTTGGTACCCATTAGATTTTGGGGTGAGATTTGAGGAACTTCTATCGAATAACCCTATATTTGTCAATACTTTACGACAAACGTCGCGACCGATTACGAACAGTGCACGGTAGCCGAAGCGCTGTGACAATTAAGCTGAGAGTTAATTTTCAAACATATGGTTGTTTTAAATGTGATAAATGAATATAGTTGTTCATGTCATCAACGCTTACGGATCTAGGACCCTATGCGAATGTCCAGCGAAATTGTTTCATCGGATGTTGCAATTCTTGATTTGCTGCGGAGACGCGATTCTATGTCCGTTTCCGATTTGGCGACGTGCCTGCAAGTGACAGCGACGGCAGTTCGACAGCGTCTAAATCGTTTGATGGCACAGGGCTACATTGACCGAACGGCCATTAAAGCATCGCGAGGGCGGCCCAGCCATCAATACATTCTTACGGTGGAAGGGCGTCGAAAGACAGGGGCGAATTTTGCTGACCTGGCAATGGCCCTTTGGCAGGAGATTCGCGAGATCCAGGATTTGGAAGTGCGTCGCGGCTTGCGGCAGCGGATCGCTCGACGGCTGGCGATTGCGTACGCGGACCAGGTTGACGGTGATTCGACGGAAGAAAGGATGCAGTCATTGGTCGATTTATTCGGCGATCGCGACATTCCTTTTATGGTCGAACGAGACGGCGAAATGCCGATTCTCAAGGCTCTCGCCTGCCCATACCCTGATTTGGCCGAGCAGGACCGAGGAATTTGCTCGATGGAGCGAACCATGTTTTCGGAATTGCTGGCCGAGAACGTGCGGCTGAGTGGTTGCCGATTGGACGGCGAGAATTGTTGCTCGTTCGAACCGAAGCCGGTTGAACAAACCAAAGTCGAGGATACTGAGAAAGCCGAAGCGTAAGCGGAGAACATAGTTACGGCAAAGGACCGAATCTACAGCCCCTCGCTTACGGTTCGGGTTACAGTTAAATTGTTGTCTGGATTCAGTTGCAGTAGCCTCCGGCATGCCGTTGAACGACGCGACCTTTGGCCGCAACCAAACTGTAGGACGGAATTCCATTCCGTCCGGACGGATTGGAAATCCGTCCTACAGAAATGCGCGCAAGACAACAAGAAATCGCGAACTAGTAGAACGACCAGACCCGCAATTATCAGACAGGATCAGAGCAATGGTACAACCGTGGATCGAAGCCCGAATGGAAGAGAACGTCATCACGACGACGGTCGAGCAGGCGATCAACTGGGCTCGTCAATCGAGCATCTGGCCCATGACGTTTGGGTTGGCATGCTGTGCAATTGAAATGATGGCGGCTGGAGCCAGTCGTTACGACATGGACCGCTTTGGTGCGGGAGCCTTCCGGGCGACGCCGCGGCAAGCCGATTTGATGATCGTGGCCGGCACGGTGACGTACAAAATGGCCAGCCGTGTGCGGCGGCTTTACAACATGATGCCCGATCCCAAATTCGTCATCGCCATGGGTGCTTGTACCGTTGGTGGGGGGCCATATTTCAAATGGGGTTACCACGTGGTCAAGGGCGTCGATCTGGTCGTTCCTGTTGATGTTTATGTCCCCGGTTGCCCGCCGCGTCCGGAAGCTTTGCTCGAAGGACTGATGCGAATCCAGGACAAAATCAAGGGCCATAAGATTGCCAAACGAAAGTCTGACAATGGCACGATCCTGGCGAAGGGTGTCAAAGTCGAAGACGAACTCCCCGTGCCACACCATTCAGGTTACGTCGACGCACCGGCTGACACGGAACCGCTCACCGACCATCAAAAGATCACTGGCTAGGAAAACGCGACTTCCGAAGTCAGCAAACAAAGACATGACTGACACTTTAGAGATCACTGATTTACAAGTTTCCGTCGCAGGCAAGCAAATCCTGCGTGGGGTCAATCTCACCATCAAACGCGGCGAGACGCACGCGCTGATGGGCCCCAATGGTTCCGGCAAGAGCACGCTCGGCCTGGTCATCATGGGACATCCGAACTATGAGGTGACTGGCGGTCAGATCCATTTGAATGACGAGAATGTGCTGGAGATGTCGCCCGACGAACGAGCACGTGCAGGCATCTTCATGGCATTCCAGCGACCGGTTGCCGTCCCCGGCGTCAAAATGGCCGACTTCTTGCGACATGCCGCAACCAACACACGCAATCCCGATCGCAAAGAGGGCGAGGATTTGATTCCCATGCGCGAGTTCCGCAAGGAACTGCGTGGCAAAATGAAACAACTGCGAATGGACGCCGAATTCGCACGTCGCTATGTGAACGATGGGTTTTCCGGCGGCGAAATGAAGCGAGCCGAGATCCTGCAACTGGCGATGTTGCAACCCAAGTTTGCGATCCTGGACGAAACCGACAGCGGCCTTGATGCGGACGCCGTTCGACTGGCGAGCCAGAGCATCGCGGAGATCGGTGGCGAATCGATGGGGCTGCTGATTATTACACACCACGACAAACTGCTGGAACACAACCCGCCGGACTTCACACACGTGATCCTGGGCGGACGCATTGTCGAAACCGGCAGTATTGACCTCGCGAACGAGCTGCACCAAAGTGGCTATGACCGCATCCGCAGTTCCTATCCAGACGCCGAAGCCGATAACCAGGCGATGCTTGGAAAAGAAGAGGCACAGACAGTTTAATTGAGTTTCAAAACCGTAGCTGCACTCGCCAGAGTGCGGATGAACTTCAAAAAAACCGCGTTCTGGCGAACGCAGCTACGACGAATTGAGGCGATGACATGGCATCCGATATCACGACAACGCCCGCCGAAGAAATTGGCGAAATCAATAAGTACGACTTCCACACCAAGTCCAAGGCGGTCTTCAAGGCACGCAAAGGTATCGATGCCGAGATCGTGAACCAGATCTCGGATATGAAGGACGAACCCGATTGGATGCGCGAGTTTCGTTTGAAGTCGTTGGAGATTTTTGAGTCCAAGCCGCTGCCCAAATGGGGTGGCGCGATCAATCTCGATTTTCAGGACATCTATTACTATCTCAAGCCGACCGACGGCCAAGGCAAATCGTGGGACGACGTTCCTCAGGAAATCAAAGATACGTTCGATAAGCTGGGGATTCCAGAAGCGGAAAAGAAGTTCCTCGCCGGCGTAAAGGCCCAATTCGAAAGCGAAGTTGTTTATGGTTCGCTCAAGGAAGAACTTGGCAACCAAGGCGTCATCTTCACCGACACAGACACCGCGATCAAAGAACATCCCGAATTGGTTCGCGAGTATTTCGCCACGATTATTTCGCCCGAAGACAACAAGTTTGCGGCGTTGAACTCCGCGGTGTGGTCTGGTGGTTCGTTCATTTATGTTCCGCCCGGCGTAAAAATCGACTTCCCATTGCAAGCCTATTTTCGCATCAATGCCGAGAACATGGGGCAATTCGAGCGAACGTTGATTTTGGTCGACGAAGGTGCCCAGGTTCATTACGTCGAAGGTTGTACGGCTCCGATGTATTCGACCGAGAGTTTGCACTCGGCCGTCGTCGAAGTCGTCGTCAAGAAAGACGCCCGCTGCCGATACACGACGATCCAGAACTGGGCGAACAACATTTACAACCTGGTGACCAAGCGAGCCGTGGCCTATCAAGACGCCACGATGGAATGGGTCGACGGCAACTTGGGCAGCCAATTGACGATGAAGTATCCGGCCGTCTACATGCTGGAACCAGGTGCCCGCGGCGAGATACTTTCGATCGCGTTTGCCAGTGCCGGCCAACATCAAGATGCCGGCGCGAAGCTCGTTCATTGTGCACCGAACACGACCGGACAGATCATTTCCAAGTCGATTTCCAAAAACGGCGGCCGCAGCAGCTATCGAGGCCTGGTGAAAGTTGAAAAAGGCGCGGTCAATTCAAAAAACAACGTGGTCTGCGACGCACTGATTCTCGACTCCAAAAGCCGCAGCGACACGTATCCGTACATCGAAATCGACGAGCAAAATGTATCGATCGGCCATGAAGCCAGCGTCTCGCGAATCGGCGAAGAACAGATGTTCTACTTAACCAGCCGCGGCCTGAGCGAAGCCGAAGCCAGCACGATGATCGTCAATGGCTTTATCGAACCGCTGGTCAAAGAATTGCCGATGGAATACGCCGTCGAAATGAACCGGCTGATTCAACTGCAAATGGAAGGCTCCGTGGGGTAGTTTTGTAGCCACGCTCGCCAGAGCGTGGACCGTTCAATCTCTTTCCACCGTCTGGCGACGGTAGCTACAAACAAGAATTTATGACCGAAGCGACCGCTCAGTTTGACATTTCACAAGCCGGTTTCGACGCCTTCCTGCAATCCCGCGATGAACCCGATTGGCTCATCGCCGCGCGGCGCGAAGCGTGGCAGGCGTTCAGCGAAATGCCGTGGCCCAATCGCGGCGACGAAGAATGGATGCGAACCGACACACGTCTCTTCAAAAGCGACCGCTACTCGCTTCCGAGCGAAATCGGGGACGACGCCCGGACGCCAGCCCCGTTCCTCAGCCAAGGCGTCGAACTTGCCGGACAAACACTGTCATTAAACAGCCGCTGTGCCGAATCCCACCTCGAACAAAAGTGGGCGGACAAAGGCGTTGTCTACGGAAGCCTGGGCCGTTTGGTCCACGAACACAGCGACCTGCTCAAATCCCACCTCTTCAGCGCTGCCGACAGCAACTACGACCGTTTTGCCGCTCTGCACGCCGCGTGCTGGTCCGGCGGAACGTTGCTTTACGTTCCCCGCGGCGTGGCTGTCGATCAACCGTTTCATGCGTTGTCGTCCATGACGGACGGCGGTGTTGACTTCGGACACACGCTCGTGATTCTCGAAGAAGGTGCCGAAGCCACGATGCTGAACGAAACGGCCAGCTTCGGCGAGAACGAAGGCGGCTTGCATTGCGGTGCGATTGAGTTGATCGTCAAGCCCGGTGCGAACTTGCGATACATAAACCTGCAAGACTGGGGCGAAGGCGTATGGCACTTCGCTCATCAGAAGGCCGTAGTTGATCGTGACGCAATGCTACAGTGGACGATCGGTGCGATGGGCGCTCGTTTGGCAAAAGTAAATCAACACGTTTCGCTGGTCGGTCCCGGCGCGAATGCCCAAGTGAACGGTGTGATGTTTACCGAAAAGAAACAACACTTGTCATATCACACACTGCAACATCACGAAGCCCCGGAGTGCCGCAGCGATTTTCTTTACAAAGCGGCGTTGCAAGACAAATCACGCACGGTTTGGCGCGGCATGATCAAGGTCGACGACGTGGCCCAAAAGACGGACGGCTATCAGCGTAATGACAACTTGCTACTGTCGGCCAAAGCACGCGCCGATTCAATTCCCGGATTGGAAATCGAAGCCGACGATGTTCGTTGCACGCACGGTTCGACCAGCGGCCGCGTCGATGAAGAATTGATCTTCTATTGCCGCTGCCGTGGTTTCACGCGCAAAGAAGCGATCCGGGCGATCGTCACCGGATTCTTCCAACAAATCTTTGACCGCATCACGATCGAAAGTGTCCGCGAATCGCTTGGCGCGGCGATCGCCCGACGCGTGCGGGACTACGAATAGACCTCATATGGGTGGCCGTTGATGTCTGAGTTTCTAGAAGTTGCCAAAGTCGTCGACATTCCCGATCCGGGAAAGCAGTTGCTGGAAGTGGACGATCGTCTGGTTGTGCTTTTTCATGTTTCCGGCGAATTCTTTTGCATCGAAGATGTGTGCACGCACGATGATGGCCCGCTGAGCGACGGGGCGCTGGACGGGCACGCGATCGCTTGTCCGCGGCACGGTGCCAAGTTCGACATTCGTGACGGCAAAGCGCTCACGATGCCGGCCACCGAGGCAACCTTGGTCCACGAAGTCAAGGTGGAAGGCGATTCGGTTTTCGTTAGAATCAATGAAGAAGATTAACCGTAGCACAGCCAGCTTGGCTGTGTGCGACGAAACAGGCAAGCAGCCTGTGCTACGAGGAGAACCGACAATGGAGATTACTGAAGATGCCGTCCGCGAAGAATTGAAAAAGGTCATCGATCCCGAATTGTTCGTCAACATCGTGGATCTTGGCTTGATCTACGCTGTGAATCTCGAAGAAACCGAGGACGAAAAGACGAACGTTCAGATCGACATGACGATGACCAGCCCGATGTGCCCCGCCGGCCCGCAGTTGGTCGCCACCGGCAAACAGGTCGTTGGACAATTGGAAGGTGTCGGCGAAGTCGAAGTCAGAGTGGTGATGACCCCTCCCTGGACGCCGGACAAAATGACCGAAGACGCACGCGATCAATTGGGCATCTTCTAACTGAACATTGCAACGATCGTAGACCAATTTGTGCGATTGGCGGCGTTGTGGTACGTGCGAGGTAGAGAATGGTCGACAAAACCGAGGCATTCTTTAAGGGCGGCTGCGGGTGCATCATCGGATTCGTCGTGATCGGTCTGTTTTGTGTGCTCATTGGAGGCAGCATGCACATCGATATTGGCGGAGTGATTTGTCTTTTCGTGCTTGGCGGCATCATTGGGCTGATTGTGCTGACGATCTACAACAAGGGAGTCCGACAAGGACGAGAGCCTCGGCATCGCTTTGATGACGGTGAATGGGATGAGTGACTCGCGAAAACCATGCGCATCTTTTTGTACGAATTCATGACTGGCGGCGGGATGCTAGAACGTGACCGCGGTGCGCTACCAAGCAGTTCGTTGCTGGCGGAAGGATCCGCGATGCTGCGCACGTTGGCGACCGACTTGTGCGATCTCTCTCATCTGCAACTCTGGATTCAGCAAGATGGACGACTAGGCAACATCGTCAGTTCTGGCTCGTGTCGCGTTTCCAAGGTGAGCAGCAGCGCGGAAGCGACCGACTCGTATCGCCGTCTGGTTGCCGAAGCCGATCACACGATTATCGTTGCGCCGGAGTTTGACGACATCTTGCTCAATCAGTGTCTTGTCGCTGAGTCCATTTCCAAACAAAGTTTGCTGAGTCCCGATTCGGAATTCATTCGCATCGCGGCAGACAAGCAAGTGACGGCCGATCGATTGAATGCGGCAAACGTGCCAGTTCCCCGTGGGTCGTTGATGGACGCGTTGTCTGATGACATCTCCTTTCCAATCGTGGTCAAGCCGCGCGATGGAGCCGGTTCGCAAGACGTCCGTCTAATCAGCAACGGTGATGAATTGTCAAAGCTAGCACGGAGCTACGGCGCAATGCGTGTCGAGCAATTGATTGACGGAGTGGCGGCTAGTGTCGCGATTCTGTGCGGACCTAAGCAACATTTCGCCTTGCCCGCGTGTCGCCAAAACCTCAGCAGCGATGGCCGATTTTGCTACTTCGGAGGAGAACTGCCGCTGGACGGCGACCTGGATCAGCGAGCACGCGACTTGGCAATACGTGCGATTCAGGCCCTGCCACCAACGATGGGATACGTTGGCGTGGATCTGGTGATGGGCGACGCCACGGACGGCACGGGCGACTACGTCATCGAGATCAATCCGCGGCTGACCACGTCCTACCTGGGCCTTCGAGCGGCGGCGCGGACGAATCTTGCCGCTGCGATGCTTTCTGTCGCCCAAGGAGACGCCTGCGAGCCGTCATTTTCCAATGAACCCGTAAAATTCTCCGCCAATGGCGGCGTGGATGCCTTGCAACGAAACCGCTAAAGGATTTCAATCGAAGTATGATGAAGTGGTTAGCATTGGACATCGGTGGCGCGAACATCAAGTTTGCCGATGGAAACCTGTTTGCCGAGTCGCACGCCTTTGCTCTTTGGCAAGGCCGAAAGAAGCTGACTCAGCAACTCCGCATGATGATCGCTCAAGCTCCGCAAAGCACGCATCTGGCTGTCACAATGACAGGTGAACTTGCTGACTGCTTCGTGACCAAGAGTGAAGGCGTGAAGTTCATTTTGGATGCGGTGCACGAAGCATCGGACGGACGTCATACGCG
>CAYFJO010000244.1:0-15916 GCA_964343305.1 uncultured Pirellulaceae bacterium
AGGTTGCGCCCAATATGGCTACATTCCTCGAAGATTACGGCAACTGCTCAGTGCCCCCTCAAGGACTCGAACCTTGAACCTACTGATTAAGAGTCAGTTGCTCTGCCAGTTGAGCTAAGGGGGCGGATGGGCTGACAGGAGGCATTTTTCCATCAAAGTTCGTGGCTGACAAGGGCCTTGAAGGATACGATTGTTTTTCCCTAGTACGGAATCGGGATGAATGCCGCGCCGATCAATGTCGCCGTTAATCCCACGATGCCCATCAGGATGCTCATCGGTGTGATGTAGCGCAGACCTTCCGCTTCCGTCATCCCGCTCATTTTGCAGATCACCCAGAAACCGCTGTCGTTCATCCAGGCCACCGGTTTGGATCCGCAACCAATCGCCAAAGCCAAGTAGACAGGATGACAGCCAAGGACGTCGCCCGACGCAAAGCCAGACAGAACCCCAACCGCTGTGATCATCGCGACGGTCGCGGAACCCTGCGCCGTCCGAATGGCTGTCGTAATAAAAAATGCCAGGACGATGATCACCAGGGGGGAATAGTTCGGCAAATCGTTAATCAAACTGGCGACACCCGTCTGTTGCAACATTCCGCCGAATGCACCGCCGCCCGCCGTGATCAGGATGATGACGCCGCCGCTGGCCAGTGCCCCTTGGATCGATTCGGACAGATTTCTTAAACTCGTGCGGTTGTGCCACACCAACGTCCCCATCGCAATTGCGGTCGCGATGGCCAGCGCGATATTCTTGTTTCCCAATGTTTTGGCAATCGGCAACAACGAACTGTCCGCGGCCAGCAACTCGAACGAATTGACGACCGTGTAACCCGCGATCAGTACCACAGGAAGCACGATTGGTAGCAACGACAGGCTCAGCGGCGGAAGGTCCTTTTCATCGCGCTGGGCGATTTCTTCGACGTCTTTCAATGTGAAGTCCGGCGATTCGCGCAGTGGCAACTCGTGGCGGCGATTGACCCAGTGGGCGTAGAAAAACGCCGCCGTGCTGCTGCACAACCCGACCATCGTACCAGCGATGATCATCAAACCGAGGTCAACACCGAGTTCATCGGCTACGAACAACGGTCCCGGAGTCGGCGGCACAAGTGAGTGCGCCATACTTCCTCCGGCCACGATACAAAGCACGAATAGGATATAGTCGCGGCCTGTCCGCATCCTCAGAGCTTTGGCCAGCGGAATCATCAGGTAAAAAACCGTGTCAAAGAAGACCGGAATGCCGAGCAAGAAGCCGCTGCCGACAAAAGCGGTGGGCGCACCTTTCTCCCCGACCACTTTCATCGCCGACCGAACGATCCGGTCGGCCGAGCCGCTGTCGAGCAGACACTTGCCGATGATTGCTGCCAGAGCGATCAGAATGCCGATCTTGCCACACGTGCTTCCGAACGCGGCCGACACACGTTCGCCAACAGTTTGCTTCGACGACTTGTTGGCGGAATCAAAATCCCCCGGCGAGATAACGAGATTCTTTTCCACGTCGAGGCTGACCGAAGTACCTTCAGGAGCGCGGACTTGGACGCTCTGATTCGGCGGATTCTCTGGATCGACTTGAAACACTTCCAACGTGCCGGATGTTGCCCAGCGGCCACTCTCGGTGTTTTCGCTGAGGACCAGGTAACGATCGCCCATTCGCGCGTCCTTCAGATGCAATGCGATAAATTGCTCATGCACAGAAAACTCGATTGCGCTCTTCTTGATCCAATAGCCTTCGATGGCGGATTGTGGCGTCAGAGAGCCGACGACCAATGCGGCCAACACGAGTGCCAGGAACGCATGCAGCCGAAAGGCCAACACACCGGTGATGACAATGACGACGCCGATCAGCAGAATGGCAATTGGATGCATTGGAAACTCCCTGAGTTGCTCGGATCACAAGTCCACAAATATAGCGTCCGGGCAGCAGGATTACACGTATGGCGCGTGGGGCAAGCTTCCACCTCGCCAATGGATCCCAAGCAAACTGAAGGCTCACGCCACGGAAACGGGTAGTGTCCTATTAGTGTGTTGGCCGGACCAGACTTCCGAAGTTTCGGAAAACTTCGGAAGTCTACAACTCAGAATTAGGACACTTCCCGGAAATGGACTCAGTTTTCCCGGAGTTGATTTGATGCTAAGATCGATCCCATGAATCTCGCCCGCTTTGCCCACCTTTTCGCTGGCTATCTGGCCATTTTCTGCAGCCAATTGTGCGCGGCCGAACCGTCTGCAAAGGATTTTGAATTCTTCGAAAAGCAAATCCGGCCCATGCTGGTCGCGCATTGCTACGAGTGCCATTCGGCCAGCGCCAAGAAAGTCCAAGGCGGCCTGTTGCTTGATACGCAAGCCGGCATTCGCAAGGGCGGAGACAGCGGACCAGCGGTTGCGCCGCACGAAGTGGACGAGAGCCTTTTAATCAGCGCGCTGAAGTTCGACGATTTTGAAATGCCGCCGAAAGGCAAGTTGCCCGGCGAAGTCGTTGGTCACTTTGAAAAGTGGATCGAACTCGGAGCGCCCGATCCGCGCGATGGCCCCGCACTCACAAACGTCGCCACGATCGACATCGAAAAGGGCCGGGAACATTGGGCGTATCGGCCGCTTGTGGCGCACGCGATTCCCGATGTCGACGACAAATCATGGCCGCGGAATTCGATCGATCGATTCATTCTGTCAAACCTCGAACAAAACGGTTTGCGTCCATCGCCGGATGCCCAACCGGTCGAACTCGTCCGACGTGTGTACTTCGATTTAATCGGCCTTCCACCGACACCCCAACAGATCGACGCTTATCTTCAATCTGCAATCCGCAATCCGCATTCCGCATTCGAGAACCTTGTTGATCGCTTGTTCGCCTCACCGCGGTTTGGCGAACGTTGGGGGCGGCATTGGCTCGACGTGGTACGATTTGGCGAGTCGAACACGCTACGCGGTACCGTTTTCAGTCCCGCCTGGCGATATCGCGACTATGTGATCGACACGATGAACGATGATGTGCCGTTTGATCAATTCGCGGTCGAACAGATCGCGGGTGACTTGCTCAAAAGCAACGATTGGCAACAACGCCGCCGGCAGTTGATCGCCACGACGATGCTGGCGATTGGCAATTCGAATTTCGAAAACCAGGACAAGGGTCAACTGCGGATGGACGTCGTCGATGAGCAGTTGGAAGTCATCGTCCGCGCGTTCCTTGGACAAACAATCGGCTGTGCACGCTGTCACGACCACAAGTTCGATCCGATTCCCACCAAAGACTACTACGCGCTGGCCGGCATCTTGCGCAACACGAAGACACTCGAACATGCGAATGTCTCGTGGTGGCTCGAAGTGCCGTTGCCCGCGAGCCCCGCGCAGGAGCAGCAAAGACGCTATCACACGAACAAAGTCATCAAGTTAGCAAGTCGAATTCGGGCCCTGAAGAACCAACTCGGAATCACTGCGAAGGCTAAAACTGGGCCCAAGGCGGTTTCGATCAATTCCTTGCCCGGAATCGTAATCGACGACGCCATGGCAATGCTGCAGGGTGCGTGGACCAAGTCGACATCAAACCCGCGCTACGTTGGCAGCAACTACATTCACGACGCAGGCGAGTCCAAGGGCCAGAAGTACGTCATCTTTGCAACAAGACTGCCGGCGGGGGAATACGAAGTTCGAGTCGCCTATTCGGCCGGCACCAACCGATCACGCAACACGCCCATCACGGTGTGGCACGCCGATGGTGAAACAACCAAACAAATCGATCAACGCAAAACACCGCCGATAGACGGTGCGTTCATTTCGCTGGGCAAATTCAAATTCACCGTGGACGAGCCAGCGCGAGTTGTTGTTTCGAATCAAGGCACGATGGATGTTGTCATCGCGGACGCAGTTCAATTTCTTGGCCAAAAGCAACCCGCGGCAGTTGCCAACCAGCCAGGCGAAAAAGACAAACCCGACGACAAGACGACGCAGCAAGAAATTGCAGAAGCCCAGTCGGAGCTTGAAACGCTCGAAGAAGAGTTAAAGAGCTTGACGGCAGCGGCACCGGCCAGCGAAAAGACGATGTCGGTCGTTGAGGAAAAAGAAATTGGCAACACGCAAATTCATGTCCGTGGCAATGTGCACAATCTCGGCGCGGAGGTGCCGCGCGGGTTTTTGCAAGTCATTTCGTATCATTCGCCCGGCAGGTTTACGTTTGACAACAAATCGAGCGGTCGCCGGCAACTTGGCGAGTGGCTGGTGGACGAAGCAAATCCACTGACGGCGCGTGTGACCGTCAATCGATTGTGGCACTGGTTGTTCGGCGTGGGGCTCGTGCGAACGACCGACAATCTTGGATCGGTCGGCGAGTTGCCGTCGCATCCGGAGTTGCTTGACTATCTCGCGCTTCAATTCAAACGCGACGGCTGGTCGGTCAAGTCGATGTTGCGGCGTATGGTTCTGTCGCGCACCTATCGAATGACAAGCCGCGCGGCCAAGCCGCGCTTTGCCAGCCAATCTCAATTCAAGCCGAACTTCGACGTGGAAAATCGATTACTGTGGCGAACCAATCGCAAGCGACTCGAAGCAGAAGCGATTCGCGATGCGATGCTTGCAATTGGCAACGACTTGGATCTGACGATGCACGGACAAACGTATCCGGCCAGCAAGAAGGCGGATTACGACTACGAGTACCGAGGCAATCGCCGCAGTGTTTATTTGCCGGTATTTCGCAACTCGCTGCCCAAGTTGTTCGAGGTGTTCGACTTTGCCGACCCGAGCGTCGCGGTTGGTCGCCGGTCGACGAGCACCGTTGCTCCGCAAGCTTTGTTCATGATGAACAATCGGGATGTAATCTACTGGGCGGAAAGCGTCGTTCATCGAATTTGGGAAAAGTATCCGCGTGAAAGTCCCGCGTTCAAGATTCACCATGCCTATCGACTCACGCTGGGACGCCCGCCGACGAATACGGAATTTGACCTCGCATTGAAACATATTTATTTGGACGATCCCGAGGAAGCATTCGAAGCTTGGAAAGAACTCACGCAGACATTATTTGCCTCGCTGGATTTTCGGTATGTTGATTGAGTTTGAGCCGATATAATCAAAAACACACATGTTCTGGAGTTCGCCTCAATGGCCGACGTGTCGTTTCTCAACCGCCGACAAGTGTTAAGGGATACCGCGTGCGGATTTGGGTATCTCGCTTCCTCGGGCTTACTCGCCGAGCAAGCGTCCGCGGCAAATGCGTCGGCCGTCCAATCGGTCCATCACAGGCCGCGCGCCAAACGCGTGATCTTCTTGTTCATGCAAGGCGGCGTGAGCCACGTCGATTCGTTCGACTACAAACCGATCCTCGACCAGCGCCACGGCGAGTCGTTGTCGTTTGACGATGCTCGCGTACTGGCCAACACCGGCCAAAAGGGCGTTTCGAAGCGAGTCATGAAGCCGATGTGGAAGTTTTCCAAACGCGGCCAGAGCGGTCGCTGGGCGTCTGACTTGTTTCCCGAAACGGCCGACTGTGCGGACGATCTATGCTTCCTGCATTCGATGCACACCGAAGGCGTTGCCCACGGCCCGTCGACTCTGTTTCTTCATTGCGGGGCGACGCAATTCATCCGTCCGTCGATCGGCTCATGGATCAGCTATGGCCTGGGAACGGAAAACGAAAACCTGCCCGACTTCGTCACGATCAGCCCGTCTGCCGGCAACGGCGGTCCGCGCAACTATGGCAACGCGTTTTTGCCTGCTGTCCATCAAGGCACCCGCATCGGTCGCGCCGGTTTGGCCGCGAAAGATGCGACGATCCGCGATCTCACCCATCCAAAGAAGTCGCTCGACCAGCAGCGTCGCCAATTCGAACTGCTGCGGAAGATAAACGCCGAGCAACGTCAGGCACGCACCAGCGACGCCGAGTTCGACGCCGTGATCAACTCGTACGAACTCGCGTGGCGGATGCAAGGTGTCGCTCCGGAGATTCTCGACCTTTCGAAGGAATCCGCAGCCACGATGTCGCTGTACGGCATCGATCAAGAGAAGACCGAAAACTTCGGGCATCAATGCCTGATGGCTCGCCGGTTGTGCGAATCAGGCGTGCGATACATTCAAGTCACCTATGGCGACAGCGGCGCGAATCCGGCGTGGGATCAGCATTCGAACATGCCCAAACACGGCGAACACGCGGCGGCGGTCGATCGGCCGATCGCAGGCCTGCTCAAGGACCTCAAGCAACGCGGCCTGCTCGAAGACACGCTCGTCTGGTGGGGCTGTGAATTCGGCCGCACGCCATACAGCCAAGGCAACAACGGCCGCGACCACAATCCACTCGGTTTCACAACGTGGTTGGCCGGCGGCGGCGTCAAACCAGGATTCGCCTTCGGCGCGACCGACGAATTCGGCCACAAGGCGGTCGAAAACAATATCCACATGCACGATCTGCACGCCACGATTCTGCACCTGCTCGGTTTGGATCATGAAAAGCTCACCTATTGTTATGCGGGCCGCGACTTCCGCTTGACTGACGTGCACGGTCGAGTTGTCAGAGAGATCTTTGCGTAAACGAGGTAGCCATGTCTGTTGAATCCTTTGAAGGCATCGTTGAAAACGGGTTGATTCGATTGCCGGAACATCTTTCATTGCCCGACAAGACGAAGGTGTTCATCGTCGTGCCGAATGAGGCATCGTCGGTTGCGAAGATTCCAAGTCCGCACCTCGTAGATCCGAGCAGGATTGTCGATTTTGAAAAAAAGATAATCGACGAGAATACCGATGCCAGCCTTTGACGGCGACAACTTTTCTCCACCCGCGCCGGTCGCGTCCGTAGCACTGCGTGCGATTCAAGCCACTGAGATTGTTTCGGATGTTCTTCTTTTGATCGACACCGGAGCTGATGTAACTTTGATTCCGCGCGGAGCCATTGAGCAGTTGGGCGTGACGCCGAACAAGACGCAATATGAACTCGCCGGATTCGATGGTCAGCGGACGCTCGCCGATTCGGTCGATCTCGATCTGCTGGTGTTCAGCAAGGTGATACGTGGTTGCTATTTGATCACTGAGGATTCCATGGGAGTCTTGGGGCGCGATGTATTGAATCTCTTCAAGTTGACGTTCGACGGCCCGACGAGTTCGTGGGACTGCGAATGATCGTCATCGGAGATTCGCGATGAAGCCCAAAGCCGCGTAATGTTTGGCGAAGTTAATACGGCGCTACCCGGCGTGACGTTCGGCAGTCATTTTCCGATGCTCGCATCGATGGCCGATCGCTTGGCGGTGCGGACAAGTTCCATCAGCGAGCCTTACCCAAAGCAACACGTTTCCATCTGGTGAACGGTTGCCGTTCGCAACACACCGAAACACAAAGCCTTGCTACACACCCTACTCTTTCATGAATAATCCGGACGAGGTTGCCAAACGGATCCAAAATCAAGAATCGCCCCAAGGACGGAATGTGCTTTCTCCCTCCGTGATCTCAATCATTTGATTGACGGGCACGTCTTTGAACGTTTGCGTAACATCGGTCCTTGGCCAGTAGATTTCCAGGCGATCAATCGACGCGGCCGTGCCGAGACCAATGTGTTGGCGTAGCGGGTTGGAGCCGAACGATCCTCCCGTGTTGACCCACTTGTAGATGTTGCGAGGTCTTCCGTTCTCGTGGATGACCACACGAATGCGTGCGCCGATCGCAGACCGATTGGAATCGACGCCAATCAGCTTGATCGAAATCCACTGGTTTTTGAATCCGGGGTTTTCGAACAGCGCGTTGGCAAAAGCGTCGCCGGGATATGCACCACCCATTTCGATGAACACGTCTTGGTCGCCGTCGTGGTCATAGTCGGCGAAAGCCACGCCGTGGCCTTTCTGTAGATGGCCGAAGCCACCTGAGTTCGTCACCTCGACGAAACGTCGGCCCTGTTGATTGTGAAACATGCGGTTCGGAATCAAACCGTCGTACCCCGGGTAGCCCGTGCCAAGATAGAAGTCGGGGAAGCCATCGTTGTCCAAGTCGCCAAAGTTGGAACCCATCGGTAGTGTGACGCGATTCAGACCGACTTGTTCACTGACGTCGCGAAAGCCGCCTTTGCCGTCGCCCTGATACAGGCGGTCGGTTTCGGCCTTGTGCGACGCCGAAATATAATCGTTGGCGAAGTGATCAAGCTGTTGCCAATAGGCCGCCACGAAGATATCCAGCGCCCCATCGTTGTTGTAGTCCCAAAACCAGGCTGGAAAACTTTTCTTGGGACCAGTCACGCCCGCTTCCGCGGCGACATCGGTAAACGTTCCATCGCCATTGTTGTGGTAAAGCCGATTGACGCCAAAGATGTTCGAGGTATAGAGGTCGGCGTAACGATCGTTATCGTAATCGCCCCACGCGGACCCTTTCACTGCACCACTGTCCGCGACGCCGGCAAACCCGGCGACTTCCTTGAAATTTCCCGATCCGTTGTTTTGAAACAACTCGCAACGGCCGATTTCATTGCCCACAAACAGGTCAAGATCTCCGTCGTTGTCATAGTCGGCCCACGCAGCGGTTTGCGTTGGATAGTGGTGCTCGCCCAAACCAACCGCGAATGCGACATCACGAAAGTTACCGCGACCATCATTTTGCAGCAGTGAATTTGGATGACGTCCGTTTTCGTGCAGCCACGCGCCGCGCAACACCAGCACGTCATTGTCACCGTCATTGTCGTAGTCGGCGTGGATCAGATTCAAGCCGCCGAGTAGGCCTTTCAATCCCGCTTCGTCGGTTCGCTCCTGGAAAGTGCCGTCGCCATCGGACAAGAAACAGCGTATCTGGCCCGCCGTGCTCCATGTCGAGGTCATCACGTCCAGCCAACCATCGCCGTTGAAATCTTCTACAACCGTACCGCCTGATAGAGAAAGCACGTCGAGTCCAAGCTGGTCGCTGATGTTCTTGAACCGTGGAAAGTCGCTTTGGTTCTGGAATCGTTCAACTGGAATCCGCCAGCGTTCCGGCACGTCGTGGGGATACTCACCGAGCGTCATGTAGGCAACGTTTAACAACCAGCGAGCGGCGTTGTGCTCTGGATTGCGTTGCAAGAATGACGTCAGATACTCGATCGCCTTTTCGGATCCAGTTGTAAACTGATGAACGCCGGCCCCGCGGATCGGCAGGATGCAGCTCTCGCTGTTGCGGCAGCGAACACAGTTTTCGTTCTCCGCCAGCCGGAGATAAGCCACCGCGGTTTGGAAATCCAGTTGATCGTGAAGCTTGTCTGGCTCGCTGATCGAACCCTCGACGCGACGATAGATCTCATGGCCCTTCTGAAACTGCTCGATGGCCTGCTCGGTTTCGCCAACGATTAACTGCGCCTGGCCCAACTGCAAGAGATACTGAATTCGTGCCGACGGCCTGGTGCTGGCGGGGAGGTTGATCAATGCACGTTTCAGTTGTCGGGCTTTCGCGTCACCTAAGTACGCGTTCTCGTGAGGTGTGCGCAGTCGGATTTCTTCCAACGCGGTGAGCATTCGCTCATGACTGGCCGCGAAATCATCGTCCGATGTCGCGCCGCCACACCCACAAACGAAGATCAACGAAATCGAAAAAACAACTCGAAGACAAGATTTGACATCCATTAGTTTTCCGGACTCGATGGGCGAACCAGGTGATATTGGTCAATCGCCGGACTGGCGACACGTTGTTCGGTTCCGTTGGCCCAGCGCACGACGAGTTCATCCACCTGGCTTTCCGCCGCCAGTCCAAAATGGGCCAACGTCGCGTGCTGGCAAAATGAAGAATCGCCGGACAAGACGACTTTGACTTGTCGACGGTCCGCGGTGCGAACAGTCACGGTTGCGCCCATCGGCGAATGGTGAGGACCCTCTTCCTGAAGCCGCACGCCGATCCAATGATGGTCTTGCGAAAAATCGTTCTTCAGCAAACGAATCACGCGTTGATCCGCCGTGCGGTCGAGCGTCAACACCAGCAAATCCGGCCGGCCGTCCAAATCAAAGTCGTCGCTGACCACGCAGCGTGAGTCCTGTTCGTGAGCGACATCCATCAAATACCCGATGTTTGTAAACGCGTCGCCCTCTTCGTTCATCAACAAGCAATTGTGCTCAAATCCGTTCCAAGACATCTTCGACTTTTCGTCGTTGTTGACGAAGGTGAACAGCGCGGAAACCGACTCGCTTTCCTGCGACCCGCCGGTATAAATGTCGTGGCACCAAAATCGTGTGCAGTAGTCCTTGGCCGTGTCTTGGCTGATGTGTCCGTTGGCCACGTAGATGTCGTCGTCCGCGTCGTTGTCAAAATCGAACGACGTGCAGCCCCAAGACCAGCCTGTGCGTGCGACCTGGTCGCGAAACTCCGGTTGTTGAAACGCCGGCGAGCCCTCTTTATCGCCTGTTGCCAAATACATGCGGTTGCCGTAACCCATCAGCCCGCGTTTTTCCTGATGTTCCGGAAACTCGTCGCGCCCAAGACCCAGCTTGGACAATCTCCGCGCGGTCGTCGATGACATGCCAATCATGTAAAAGTCCGTCTTTTCATCCAGGTTGTAATCGCCAAACGTCAATGCCATGCCGAACGAATGCCGCTGGTCGACCGTTCGATCCGTCGCATCTTCGAAATGCCCTTTTCCGTCGTTGTAATAGAAGTCCAGCCCCGCGAAGTCACTGGCAACCAACAGATCGAGATCATGATCCTGATCTATGTCGATGAAGCACGCTCCGTAAGTCCGCCGCAGACGCTTGGGAGCGAGCCCAGCGGCTTCGGTTCCATCAATGAATTGGCCGTCGCCATTATTGACCAGCAACATCGCTGGATAACCGTCGTTGGCATCAAAACAAGGCGTCGGCATTTGTCCGCCGACGTACGGCTTTTTGTATTGGCCCAAAAAGGCATCTATGTCGCCGTCGCCATCTATGTCGCCGGCCGTGATGACCACCGGATCTTCAAACGACTTTTCAAACTCATGCGGCTTGCTCAGAAATTTCCCGTCGGCATCACCCGCGAACAGCAACAAGGGCGCCTTCACGCCTCCGCCGAGGAAGTCCGCAAAACCATCGCCCGTAAAATCGGCCAACACACCACATTGAAATGTTCGCCCCGCGTGATGTTTCAGAAATCGCAAGCGCTCGAACTGCCAATCGCCGCGGTTGCGCAGGAGTGCATTTTCACTCGGCAGGATCACGTCCGATCGGCCGTCGCGGTCGACGTCATAAACCAGCAAACACCGTTCGATCTTGCTCTTCGCCGAATACTCTTGAGTAAACGAAGGCTGGCCCGTCCGCTGGGTGACTCGAACGTTGCGGGTGTCAATCGTCGCGACGCGGGGCTTGGAAGACTCATCGCCCGATGCCCATTCGATGCCAAGATTGCCTTTGACGACATATCGTGTCTCACGCGGTTCGTTCTCCAAATGAAGTGTCATGGAAACGGTCGACCGCGCCGGCGATCCAGGTTCGAAACTGGAATGATGCCACTCGGTCTCGACAACCTTCAGTCCATCATCGGTCAACTGGCCAACGAGTTCTTTCCACTCGGCCGGATCCAGCGACCGACCTTCGCCGCCGAACTGTGAAACCTGGACGTCCCAATCAAGCGTTCGCTCGTCTTGTGGCTCGCCCAGCAAAAGCGAGTCGAAGGAAAACTCGGCCAGCAGCGTATGTTTATCCGCGGCTCCACGCAAATCGTCCCACAACTTGACAAAGACATCTTCATGTTTTTGTGCCAGCACTTCGTTTGACCAAATCGTCGAATCCAATTCCTCACGTTCGGTGACGAGTTTTTCGAGCTGCTGCGTTTGTTCGTCACTCACTTTGCCGTCGTCATTCGAAGGGCTGTTTCCGCTGCACGCGGGCAGAACCACGCACGCGGCGACCAAAAGTGCCAACTTGATTTGAGCTAATCTACTGGTCATTGAACATCCTCAATAGAAATAGCAATCACTATTCCGCCTATCATAACGGCGGGCGTTCGACGTGCAATCGTTATCCGGTTCTACCAGCCGCCAACGTTCTGCGTAGAAACACAACAAATACCAGTATAGACGTACAAATTCAAAATCTTGTGGATCGGAAGTTGTGGCTTAGAGTCTGGCTCCGTAACATGCGCGCATGTTTGTTGAACGCCGAGCCGGCAGGCGACGGCTATCCGCGACGAGAAGTCGCCGTCGCCTGCCGGCTCGGCGTTAAACGACTTTTCGGTTGCGGCCAGTAGGCCGCGTTAAGACACCCCATCTTCCACGCGACCTTCTCAGAATTCGCCGCAACGTTTAGAATCCGGTGTTTGGTCCAAAAACTCTATCCAACACCAACGCCGATGACCACCAATACGTTGACGGATCGCATCCATAATTTCTCCGCCGGCCCCGCGGTCCTGCCGCTGCCCGTGCTCCAGCAAGCCCAACGAGATTTGCTTTCGCTGCCCGGTGTCGGCAGTTCGGTGCTCGAAATCAGCCATCGCAGCAAGGCGTTTCTCGAAATCCTCGAATCGGCGAAAAGCAGCCTGCGTTTGCTGCTTGACATCCCGGACAACTATCACGTGGTGTTCGTCCAAGGCGGATCGCGTTTGCAGTTTTCGATGGTGCCGATGAACTTGTTGGGCGGCCAAGAAGGTCCGGCCGATTACATTGTCGCCGGAGCCTGGGGGCAAAAGGCAATCGAAGAAGCTCAACGAAACCACCCTGCCAACGTCGTTTGGGACGGCAAAGAAACCAACTACGATCGCTTGCCGCAGGCCAGCGATCTGAAGATTTCGGCCAACGCGGCCTATGTCCACATGACGTCCAACGAAACGATTCATGGCATTCAGTTTCAAGACGAACCAGACGTCGGCAACGCCGTTCTGGTCAGCGACGCTTCGTCGGATTTCATGAGCCGTCCGCTACCGATCGAGCGTTACGGTTTGATCTACGCTTGTGCCCAAAAGAACGCGGGACCCGCCGGCGTCACCGTGGTCATCATTCGCGACGACTTACTCGGCCGAAGCCAGGATTCTTTGCCGGGTTACTTCAATTACAACGAGCACGTGAAGAACAATTCGCTGTGGAACACTCCGCCGACCTTTGGAATCTACCTGATTGATCTCGTCGCGCAATGGTTGCGAGACGAAATCGGCGGTCTCGAAAGAATGTACGAACGAAACAAGTCCAAGGCGGATCTTGTTTATTCCGTGATCGATGAAAGCGATGGCTTTTATCGCGGTCATGCCCACCCGGACTCTCGTTCGTTGATGAACGTCACCTTTCGCTTGCCGGACGAAGAGACGGAGAAATCGTTCTTATCAGCCGCCGAGCAAAAGGGTTTGCGCAGCTTGAAGGGCCACCGCAGTGTTGGCGGAATTCGAGCGTCGATCTACAACGCGATGCCTGTCGAGGGCGTCGAAGCGTTGGCCGGGTTCATGCGCGAGTTTCGGCTTAGTCACTAGTCATTGGTCATTTGCGAATATGTCACACGTTATTGTTCTCGACAACATTGCTCAGGAGGGACTCGATCTTCTCGATGGGGCGGACGGGATTGAGTACGAAGTTCGCACCTGCCTGAAAGGCGACGATCTGCGATCAGCGCTCACTGAATTCGACGGCGCGATCTGCCGCAGCGGCGTCAAGATTACGGCGGAATCGCTGGAAGGCAACCGCCGATTGAAGGCTGTTGTGCGGGCCGGCGTGGGCACGGACAACATCGACAAATCGGCCGCGACCCGGCTGGGAATCGTCGTGATGAACACGCCGACCGGCAACACGCTGAGCACGGCCGAGCACGCGTTTACACTGATGCTGGCGATGTCGCGCAATATTGCACCGGCGTACCAAAGTCTGGTCGAAGGCCGCTGGGACCGCAAAGCACACATGGGTTCGCAATTGGCCGACAAGACGCTGGGCATCGTCGGTCTCGGACGAATTGGTCAGGAAGTTGCCAAGCGCGCCCAAGCGTTTGAAATGCGAGTCATCGGCTTCGATCCGTTCTTGTCGGCCGAGCGTGCTGCCGAATTGGGTATCGAATTGGTCGAGCGCGTTCCCGACATGTTGCCCAAGATTGATTACATGACGGTCCATACACCGCTGACGCCCGAAACGAAACACCTGATCAGCACGGCCGAAATTGAAATGCTCAAACCGGGCGCTCGTTTGATCAATGCCGCGCGGGGCGGAATCTACGACGAGGCGGCGTTGGTCGATGGACTCAAGAGCGGCAAACTGGGCGGCGTGGCACTGGACGTTTACCATGACGAGCCGTGTGTCGACAGCCCGTTGTTCGGCATGCCCGGCGTATTGTGTACGCCGCATCTGGGAGCCAGCACCGAGGAGGCTCAAACGCAAGTCGCCGTAGAAGCCGTCCATTTGCTGGTCAACTTTTTGACGTCCGGCGAAATCCGCCACTCGGTCAACATGGCCGCGATCGATCCCAAGACGTTGCAGTCGATGCGTGGCTATCTTGACGTTGCCTATCGACTAGGGTTGTTGTTGGCCCAGTGGCACGGCGGCAGCCTGGTGTCGTGCAATCTCCGATACCGCGGCGAAGTGGCTCAAAAGGATACCAAGCTGTTGACTGCATCGTTTTGCGCCGGGCTTTTGGAACGTGCGATGGACGAAGACGTCAACATCGTCAACTCCGAAGTATTGCTGCGCGAACGCGGCATCAAACTTACCGAGCAATCGGACAGCGAGCTGGGAGCGTTTAGCTCGTCGATCACGGCCGAAGTCACCGGCGGCGACGAGACCCTTCTCGCGGGCGGGACGCTGTTTGGTAACAACATGCCGCGGTTGTTCCGACTGAGCGGATATCGGCTGGAAGCTTATCTGGACGGAATTCTGCTGGCGTTCACCCACGAAGACGTTCCCGGAGTGATCGGCGCGGTCGGTACGATTTTCGGCAAACACAAAGTGAACATCGCCCAAATGGCCGTCGGCCGAGCGGGTGACAAGCCGGGCGGATCCGCAATCGGCGTTTTGAATCTCGACAGCTTGCCATCGGACGCGGCGATCAAAGAGATGCTGGAAGTCAACGGCATCCAAAGCGCCCGCGTCATCCAAATGCCGCCCGCCGGCGAACTGCCGCCGTGGCTACAAGGTTAAGCGTAGTTCCGGCCTTCTGAATTGGGGAGTTGGGTGCCACTGGCTCTGCCAGTGCTTCGCAAGTAGCCACGTCACTTGAACTTGCACTGGAAGAGTCAGTGGCACCTCCGCGTTTAGGTTCGACAAACCTATCTACACCGTTGTTTTCTTCCAACCACCATGCCAAAAGCGAATTGAAACCAAAACGCTCCGGAAGAAGACGTCCAAGACCATCGCCCACCACGCTCCGTAAACTCCACTGATAACGATGTCCGTCAGGGGCACAGCGACACCGTATCTTGAAAAAACGTAGGCCAGCGGAATGCGAACACCGAAATAGCCGACCAGCGTAAAAACGAGCGGCCAGCGTGTGTCGCCCGCGCCTCGAAGCGCCCCAGTGAAGATCATCACAAGAGCCAGCGACGGCATCGAAAGGGCAACGATCTTGAGTAGTTTCGTTGTCGTGTCGGCCGTTTCGCCGGTCTGAGCATCGCCGGCCAAAAACAGACTCGTTGCAAACTCGCCAGCAAAAAACATCACAAAGCCCGCGACGGTCATGATCGTGCAGCCGACGGCCAACGCCATGAATACGCTGCGCGAGGCGCGATGAGGGTCATTGGCACCAAGAAACTGGCCGGCCATCGTTGCGGCGGCGACTTGAAACGCCGCACCTGGCAAGTAGGCGATCGACTCGATGCGCACGCCAAGACTGTGCGCGGCGGCGGCGGCGGTTCCCAGGCCGTTGATGATCGCCAAGTACCACAGGTGGCAAAACAAAATCAACAAGATGTCGAGTCCACCGGGAACGCCAATTCGCAGCAGGCGCCGTCTTCGGTCTTGGTTGTCCAGTCCAGCATCGGCAGCATGTCACCGACCTGCATATCGATCCGGCCGCTGGCCATGTCGAGGTTGACCTCATCCTGTGTTGGATAGAGCCGCACATCCGCATCC
>CAYFJO010000245.1:0-15795 GCA_964343305.1 uncultured Pirellulaceae bacterium
CTCTTCGCGTGCGCCACGACCAAATGATGAGACGGTGACAATGACCCCCTGAGACAGCCCGTTCTGACCGGCGTGATCCCGGGCACGAACGCGCAACAACAAACGATCGCCCGGGTATGCGTTCGCGGCCCGTACGTCAAATGACGCGATGTCTGCGATCTTGCGCGTCTTGCTGTCGAGCGCCACTGGGACTTCCTCGGCGCCCTCGACCTGATCGGGTAACGGATTGAGAATGTAGCTGATCGCGAGTTCCGCGATACCGTAGTCATCGTCCGCCTGGAATGGCAGCGTGACGTGGTCGGTCGCGGAGATTTCCCGCGCCACATCGTCGGCCTTCAGCAGCAGGCTCGGCGGCTGGTCTTCAAGTAGCGCCAGTGAAATGATGAGAGGCGTGGAGTTGCGGAAGCCACGGGCGTTTTCGACAACCACGCGCAACGTCATTTTGTCGCGCAGCACGAAACTGTAGCTGCCGGAATGGCTCACGGCGTCCCACATTGGCGCCACGGGTTTCTCGAGGATATCAGAAATGATCTGGCGGGTCGGGACCGGTTCACTGGCCGCGAACTGGAGTTTGATGCGAGTGCCTTTGAGGAACATCAGAGCCTGTCCGGTATAGGCAATCGTCTGCGTGGGCAACCCGGAATAGGGAGGTGGGATGACGTCAAGTCTGACGTTGATCAGCTCGGGCACAGGAACGACTTCCAGGGTCGCCTCTGCGGTGGCGGCGTCGCCGAACGCGGCGGCGTAGGCAAAGTCATGCTGGACGTCCGGTCGGGTGAAGAGGTAGTGTCCTTCGCCGATGAGGGTAAGTTCATGCACTTTGCCTGCTTCGGGTCCCGCGGCAGGCACGGGGTGGATGCGCAGTTCCGGCGTGGCCTTCAACTGCCGCCCACACCAACTCAGCACTCGGGTCAGGATCGGCGGCACCTCCCCGCTCGTTTTCACCTGCAGCACAAACTCCTGGCCGGTGCCGAGAACATGCGCGCCCGGAAGCATGGTAATTTTGACGAACGCCGGGCGCGATAACGGGGCGGAGGGCAGGTAGAAACGCTTCAACATAAGCTGCATCTGGTAAGGCCAGAGCAGGGCAGGCAGGAAGAAGAGAAAAGCGGCTGCCACGTTCACGATTGTCCAACAGACCAACCCTCGGTGGCGGACGTGCCGGACGGCGCGTTTGTGGGTGCCGAGGGCCACCGCGTCTTCGGCGAGCGCCCCGATCAGCCTTTGCTGTCGGTCGTTCCACTCCCCCGGATCGCGCCCGAGTACGGCCACGAGCGTCGAGTAGTGTTCTTTGGTCTCCGGGCCGATGCGTGTCTCCAGTGTTTTCGCGATCTCCTCGACCGCACAACCCTTCGACCACAGCCATATCAGACGCAGCGCCGTTATCAGACCGACAATCCCGTGCACACCCTGACAGATCCGGATCCGCAGCAGTTCGGACGGTTCCCAGAAACGGTCGAAATGGATGGCAAGCCAGACGAGCACGCCGTAGACCACGGCCGTCGACAGCAAAACACGAACGGTGGCGCCCGTACGCTGCCGCCGATGGTACTGCAGGAACGCGGCGCTCAGTTCTGACGGCAACTTGTCGAGGACAGCATTCATCGTTAGACCAGCCCCCAGTATTTGCGCAGCACCCACTCAGCGGCAAACAGCAGCAGCAGGAACAACAGTGAAAACTGGGACCGCCACAGGGGCAACACGTATCGGTGCACCTCTGTTCGTGTCTGAAGATCCATAGCCGGGAAAAGCGTGTCCATGTTCGCGAGAGACCGATAGCTGCCGCCGGTGACCCGGGAGAGGCCGCGCAGGTACGCCGTCTGCTGCGCAAGGATCACCAGTTCCTCATTGTCGGCGATCACGTGCAATGGTTCGCCGTTCTCCGCGCCCTTCGCTTTGAGCCTGTATTCCCCAGGCGGCAACGGCGCGAAAACCGCTCGTGCGAAAGCACCGTTGGACGCCGCCGTTTCCACTGGTTCGGCCACCTTGTTTCCCTGCGCGTCAACCACCGACAGGTCTGTGGGTTTGCCGCGTGACCAGGCCTGGAACCCGGCCCCTTCTTTCAGCACCTGCTGATCGAGTGCCACGGGACCACCCCGCGCGTTGGCCGCCCAACTGACAAGGTTCATGAAGATTGCGGCGTGCTCGGCCAGACGTCGCTCGTTCAGGATCGACCAGAGCTCCGCCGCATGCAACACGAGTACGCGCCCGGCACCGGTGGATGCACACGTTAGGACGGGGAGTCGGATACGTACGTCGTGAAGCAAAACCGAACGGGCAACGTCGTTTTCAGCGGCGGGCACGGGTGTCGTCGGCAAGTGCGCCGCGAACGCGCGGGTCAGCGGATGCAATGCCCCCTCCGGAGTCAAACGCAGATCGGCAACGGCTTCCACTGTCTGCCCAAGCAGCGTGCTCGCCGACAACGGTCGCAGTTCCGGGATGACGTGCGACACGTCCCGGAGAGGGGCAGCGCCCAGGACCGCAAGAGTCGCGCCGCCGTCCGTCACCGCAGCGGCCAGGTCCTGCCATTCCGTGTCGGTAAGTATACCGGCGCCGAGGTCGCCAAGGACAATCACGTCATAGACGTCGAGCAGTTCCCGGCTGGTCGGCCAAGAACCCTTTGTCGCGCCGCGCTTGACGTCCCCATCCTCCTGTACACTGCGAATGATGGTATTGAGGTCGACATACGGCAGTCGGCTCAAGATGTTGACCACAAAGCGTGTCTGCCAGCGCGGGCGATCGTCGAGGAGCAGGACACGGAGATTTTCCTCGCGCACATCCAGCACGAACGCGCCACTGTTATTGCGGTTCTCGAAGGCGTCCTCGGCGTCCGTCTGCAGTTCAACGCTGTAACGCTGAAGACCGACGACGGCGGGTGTCAACGGTACGTAGGCCATCTGCCGTTCCCGCTTGAGTTCGACCTCCTGCGTCGCCACGGTCTGTTCACCGCGGCGGATGACAAGGCTCCCTGTTGCCGCTGAGCTGACCGCTGCCTTGAGTCGGATTTCAATGAGAATCCTCTGTCCTTTGACAGCGACTGGCGGCGCCCGGACATCGGCAATGGCCAGGTCGTATGGTTCTTCGGTATGCCCCACACCCACAACGGAAATGGGGACGCGCCGGTCTACGTATTCGCCGAGCACGCTGTCGAGCTCGGTCACGCTCAGGTCGACGCCGTCGCTGATAACAACAACGCCGGTCAGCGGGAAGGGATCGTCCTGCTCGATGATCGCGCGCAGGCGTCCAGCCAGGTCGGTTCTTCCCCTGGCTGACTCAGGCATGGGCGCCTTGCCTCTGCGTCCGACAACCTCTGCGCCGCCGCTGATCACTTCGACGACCTGGACGTATTGGTCCGGCACCCAGTCCTTCAGCCGAGGCAGCAGCGATGTGATCCGGCTGTTGACCAATTCGAGGCGCGGCGTGGTGGTGATCCCGGCGTCCGGATCGGACGCCGGCGAATCGCCCTCGCGCGGGGTTTTGGCGTCCAGCTCGCGTTGGAACCGTTGACACTCGCCGAGCAGTCGCTCCAGCTCCGTGCAAACTTGTCGCACGGCCGGGAGTACCCCGCCGTCCTGGCCGGCCACGGCGCGGATGTCGGAGCCGGCTTTATCCAACGCCTTGACGAACACTGCGCACGCCACCTGACTCTCGTCGGAAAGCTCGTCCAGCGGCAGTTGTTTCCGCACGTCGGCACAACGGAGAAGAACGGCTATCGCCCGGTCGCGGAAGGTCCGCGTGGCCTGCTGCCCGGCGCGGGGGCTGGCCGGTGTGTTGCTCAGGCCTCGGGCGCAAAGTCTGCCGTGCACGAGTATTTCTTTGAGACCCAAGGCGAGTTCATGGAATGCTGTTTCCGGCGAGCCCGGTTCCACGGCGTCAGGGTCCAGCGTGCGTGCGAGCGGCAGCGTGTCGAGGACAGGCATGGAAGAGTCCGCCGCAGTCATGCTTTCACTGTTGTCGATGAGCAACAGGATGCGGCCGGGGAAATCCAGCCGGCGGATGATCTCGAGGTTCGGCATGAACAGCGACACCGCGACCAGGGTCAGCATGGTGAGACGCAGGAGGTACAGGACAAGCCGTTGCCGATGCGGGAGACGTTTGATCTCCTGATGATACAGCAGGATTCCCAGACCCAGCGCCGCTGGCAGCAACAGCAGCAACCACAGGGGCGAAAGCCCCGAGGTGGTATGCAGTGCAAAACTGAGATCCTGTCGCGGTGTCATTCTATCAACCTTCGAACGAAGCGTTTCTGGTAGCCCATTTCAAGGAACATCAGCGGCAACAGAGCCAGCATGATCCAGGGATAGAGTTCCCGCCCGCCCTGGTCGGCGAGCAGTGCTGCCATGAGTGTCTCCTCGTCCGTCACCTCGGTCATCTGCCAAGTGGCAATGCAGACACTTTTCGTGGCCTCGTCGACCGGCGTCAGATCCGAGTCCTGGCGCGCGCCCTGGATGCCGAAATAGTTCTGGGTGACCGTACCTCCTCGCACACTGAGGACCCTGGCCAGGCCGCTGCGCGGCAACCCGTCCGCATGAACGCCGGTGGTCACCTGTCCATTTTTTTCGAGTTTCATGGGTATCGATTTCTCGCCCTGAAACTGCAGAGCCAGCGCGTCCGGTGCGGTTGTCGCCTGCGCCCGGTAACGCAACGGCTCGCCGATCCCGAGCACGCGTGGACAAAGCCCGCCCGCGGCAGCTTCTCGGAACAGACGGTAAGCGAACGGCACGAACGTCTCGCGCACGGGCAGCGTGTTGCCCATGCCATTCAGGTCGCTGGCGAACAGAATGACCCGGCCGCGCTTGACACGCTGGCGCATGATCAGCGGCCGATGGTCGTCGAAACGCACCAGGATATCCTCTGAGCGGACCTGGTCCTGCGGATATTCCAAGTCGAACCAGTGGTAGAAACGGACTTCGCCAAGCCGTCCGGTGTCAAGGGTGGCAAAGGCTTCCAGCGCGTGATCGCCGAACCCGTGGTAGCTGATGCGTTTGTATCGTGACTTCGAAGGCTGGAACTTCCAGTCCGGTCGGGCCCCGAGCCGGGCAGGCAGTAACCCGACCGGGCCAAAAGCCGCGTTCCAGGCGTCCGCATCCGTACCGACCCCAGCGCACAGAACCAAGCCACCACCACGCTCGACAAACGGGACAAGCAACGCGGCCAGGTTCGCGTCAACAGGTGTCCCGGCATCGATGAAAACAACATCTTTGTCTGCGAACGTCGCTGCCGTGCATTCGCCTCTTTCCATGGAAAACATGATCTTGGCGGACGGTCCTTTGCGATCGACTTGCACGAAATCGAAGTGGACGAAGATCATCGCCGTTGTCCGCCAGGCTTTCGGTTCCGGCTCGGCCAGGATCAGCACGTTCAGTTCACTCTCAGCGTGGAGACCGACCGTGTGCTCGTCGTCGTAACTCAAGGCGTCGGGTCTGAGACGTGCCTGGGCGTAGTGTGGGCCGGAGGTGTTAAAGCGGGCGTCGAAGAACGTGCGCCCGGGCAGACGCGGCTGTAACGACACAGTTTTGGTCGCGACCGCTTCGCCGTCCTGCAGAAACTCGACCGTCACGTCATTTGCAGTATCCGAGTAGTGCTGCAGGTCGACGAAGATTCGTGTGGGTTGGCCGGTGAGACAACGTTCATTCGCGGCGTGCACGCCGGTGATCGCGGTATTCACCCTGGACGGTGGTGTGCCATTGACCCAGTAGGTGTGTCTGGGCGGGGTCGTTGCCGCCAGGTCGGCGACGTTTTGCCAGGTCGTCGCCTGATCATCGACCAGCAGGAACAAATCGATGTGCTGCAGCGTGAAACGTTCGCCCACCGCGCGCAGGGCTCGAGCCAGGGACGCCGGGGATTCGGATGGTTGCAGGTCATCAAAGGTGGCAACAGCTTCGGTATCTTCACCGACAACTGCATACTCCACCAACCAGCCGGGTGCGTCCCCCATAACGTAGAGGGACCAGCTCTCGCCACGACCCGCGGTGGCAATCAGTCGACGCAGAGATTTCACTGCCACATCCCAGCGAGTCTGACCGGTGTTGCCCGCCAGCATGCTGTAGGACGTGTCGAAAATGATCACGCGATGGGCACTGGAACGGACGACCTCGGCATCGCGGTCGTCGCGCAAAGCGAACCGGGCGAACGCCAGAATCAGGAGCAAAGCCATGAGCACGCGCAGAGCCAGCAGCAGAACGTGTTCGTTGATGAGTTTGCGCTTCAGTTTCTGCAGCGCCAGATCAAGTACGTAATGCGCACCCCAGCAGCGGGAAACCGGATGCATGCGCATCCAGTAGTAAATCGCCACCGGCAACAGCGCCAAAGGCAGATACCACAGAATGTAAGGCGCGTTCCAGGCCACAAGTGGCTCCGAATGATCTTGAGTATGTGTATAGGTGTGTGGGTGCAATAGCGGGGGAGAGGAGTACACAGGGGTGCCCGTCTTCGCACACTCGCACACTCACATACCATCCTCAGTGTCGTCTAATCCGGTTACGGTAATTGATGTAATCCACCAGGGTCGCTTCCGCGCCGGCGTGCGCGTAGGAAGGCCTGAAATGAACATCCTGCGCTTTGCTCCAGGTTTCCCATGCGGCCATCAGCGTTCGGTATTCTTCCACGTACAATCTGCCGAGCAGGACGGTGTCGACCTTGGCCGGAGCGTATTGTTTCTCGTCATCGGTGAACCGGATCCATTGATTGAACGCGAACTGCTCTTCCTGCCTGTCGCGGATGTTGATCACCACGATCTCGTGTCCTTGATGGTGGAGTTTCGCCAACTCCCGCTGCACCGCGGTCGGTTCGTACATCAGGTCGGACACGAAAACCACCACCCCGCGTGCGGTGTTTCGAGAGACGAGCGTATTGAGGTGGCGGACGATGTCGTCTTTGCCCTGCGGCTCGTGTGAGATCAGCACGGTCAGTATCTCCACCAGATGCAGACCCGACGACCCAAGCGGCCGCTGCAGGATCTCGCCGTCGCACATCGCCAGCAGCGAGATCCGATCGTTCTGGTTGGTGATGAGATAGGCGAGACAAGCGGCCAGCAGGTTCGCGTGCGCGGCCTTGGTATCAGGCCCCGTATCGGTCATCATGGACGCGCTGAAATCCAGCAGCAGATGAACGTTAAGGGAGGTGTCTTCGCGATGGCGTTTGACGTACAACCGGTCGTGTTTCGCCGACGCACGCCAATCGATGTGGCGCACCGCGTCGCCCGGCTGATAGATTTTGTGGTGATCAAAGTCGACGCTGACCCCGAGTCGGCGACTGGCGTGCAGACCGTGCATGATCCCGCCCACGGTTTTTCGGGCGAGTAATTCCAGGCGCTTCAGCGCGTCTTTACTGCGTGCCGGCAGAATGTCGTTAACGGAAGTGGCCATGTTTTCAGGATTTGCCCGCCGGTGTGGGGACCTCCGCGAGAATCTGGTCAACGACGTGGTCCGTGGTAATGCCTTCGGCCAACGCTGCGTAGTTCAACAGCACGCGGTGTCGCAGAACCGGTTTGGCCATGGCTTTGACGTCGTCGCTGATCACGTGTCCGCGACCCTCGAACAACGCGCGGGCTTTGGCGCCGAGAATCAGGTTCTGGCAAGCCCTTGGTCCGGCGCCCCAGGACACCCACTGCCGCGCGTAATCGCAACAATAATCTTTGGACACGCGCGTGGCGTGGACAATGGCCAGGATGTAGGCGTACAGGTCTTCCCGGATCAGGATGTCAAGGACCGTGTCCTGGTACTGCAGCACAAGTTCGCGGGACATAACGGTCTCCGGTTTCACAGTGTTCCGGGTAGTTGTGCGTCTCATGACCTCGATTTCGTCGGCCGGCTCGGGATAGTCGACCGTGATCAGGAACATGAACCGGTCCAGTTGCGCCTCGGGCAGGCGGTAGGTGCCTTCCTGCTCAATCGGGTTCTGTGTGGCGAGTACGAAGAACGGTTCCTGGAGCACATGCCGGTGGTTGCCCACCGTGACCTGTCGTTCCTGCATCGCTTCGAGCAGAGCGGACTGTGTCCGTGGCGGGGTGCGATTGATCTCGTCCGCTAACACCAGGTTGGCAAAGATCGGTCCCGGCAGGAATTCGAGGTCCTTCTTGCCGGTTTCCAGGTTTTCCTGGATCACTTCACTGCCGGTCACGTCCGACGGCATCAGATCCGGCGTGAACTGGATTCGGGCCGAGGTCAGATCGAGAACCTTGGCAATGGTCGTCACCAGCAACGTTTTGGCCAGGCCCGGGACGCCTTCGAGCAACGAATGATTGTGGCAGAACAGGCTCTGCAACGTCAGGTCGATTAACTCCTGTTGACCGACGATTACCTTGTTAATCTCCGCGCGCACGCCGTCGATGAGTTGGCCGAATACTTCGACCTCGCGGGTTGTGTCTGGGGTCGGGTCACTCAAGGGAATTCCCTGCCGATTGTGGCGACGGACTCCGATCCGGCGTTTCTTCTGCGGGCAGCGGGAGAGAACAGAACGGGCGGGTTTTCATATCGGGTTTGACACTAGGTTCGTTACGCATTTGCCGACCGGAACCAAGCAGAATCGACTCGAGTCGACTGGGCTCGCCTGCTGTCGACTCAAGTCGAACGACCAACTGCCTGTGTCGTCATTGTTCGGGTTCTCTGACATTCGCGGGTTTGCCGGCAATGGTCACTTTCGCTTCACCGTTGCTACGCACGTCGTAGGTGCCGTCGTCGCGACGGATGACGTTCACATGAATGGGTAGACGATAACGGTCGCCCACGCCCATCTCGTGAACCCAGATGCGTTGGCCTTCGACCATGTGTTCGCGTGGCGCCGCCTTTCCGACCAGGCGCACGGCTTTGCCGCGGGGCGGGATTTCGGCGGGGTGCGCAGTGCCGCCGTCCGGCCACGGTTTTTCTTTGTCGATCAATTCGTACGGCCGGCCGAGCCGCCACCACTGGTCGCCTTTCTCGTTCGAGATCGGCACACCGGAGGCCGAATAGATTTTGCAGTTGGTGAACGGCATGCCGTCCTCCATCAGAAACCCCTTGATCCGGGTCATGGCCAGGGCGAAGTCCTTGTGCGTCACCACCTTTTTGGCGTCGACGCTCTTGATGGTGTAACTGGTGCGACGGTCGGGCGGACCAACTTCCATGACATCGTCTTCGGCGCTTTTCGGCAGTACCCCGGAAAGTGTCAGCGTTCTCTCACTCGCCAGTCCCGCAACGATCTCGCCTTCGTAGGCCGGGCGCGGCAGGGAAATTTCCACGCCTTCCGCCTGCAGCCTGGTGCCGCCAACCAGCGTGGCCTGACGCAGGCCGTCGGCGTCGTAGGACAGGAACGCATACTCCCCGCGCACCTCACCGTATTCCGGTACCGTGAACGATTCGGAGTCACGCAGAGCCGTGTATACCATGTCCCGGCGCTGGTTGCGCAAACGGATTTCGATGGCAATCGGCGCCGAACTGTCCTGAACCGACTTTTCATCGCAGAGCAGGCGGACGTCGCGGATGATTCTTTCATCGCCGAACGGCTCGAAGACAACCGGGAAAACCGTTTGCCCCTGCCAGTCAGCCGGGAACACGTAGAGCATGTCGTTGATGAACTTCTCCGCGCGCACACCGTACCCCCGCCGACCAAACGCCACGGCGCCATTGTGGCCCAGCAGATGCATGCGGATGTGTTTGCGCGGCTCGGACGGATCGAAGTCCGCCCCCATCGCCATCTTCTCGGCCCCAGGCACTGTCATGATCTGCTTCTCGGGTTTGGAACCGGGCATGCCGAACCAGGTCAGGGACTTCTTCTTCTTCTCGCTCGGCTGCCATTCCAATTTCATCGGTTCCCGGCTCATGCGCCAGGTGGCAATCAAACGCGACGAGATCGTGCCGTACCAGTTATGCTCCGGGTCGAACAACGGTTTTTCCAATTCTTTTGGATAGCCCTTCTTGACGTTCTCGACGTTGGTGTGGAACTCGTCCGGCGGCGGACCGTGGAAAGCGTAGTACGGCTTCTTCCCGCCGCGGACCCGGAAGATGTCGACCACGTAACTGTTGGGGGTGGGATCGTCGACATCGATCAGGGCGAGCTGTCGTCCGTAAAAACCATCGCAACGCGCGCGACCCATGAGATAACGGGCGCCCTCGGCGTCGGCGATGCTGGAGACCCAGCGGTGTTTCTTATCCTTGAGCAACGCGCCGGCGACCACCGTGTTGTGCGACTCCAGGATCTTTGAATCCGGGAAACAGTAGCCGCCCCGGCAACCCCAGTCACCCGCGAGCGGGACGCCCAGCGCCCAGATCTGCAGGTCCAGCGGATCGTCATGCGCGTGACCCATGCCCCAGCCGACGCGCAGTCCTGCAGCACGGCGCTGCCGGAAATCGTCCTCGTCAACGTTCGTTTCCAATACGCCAAACCAATTGCTCAAGACGCGCGACCGGTTCTTTGCATCAACATGCGTGTCCGCCGCAGTGCCGGTGGCCTTGAACCTGGTACGGGTCGGGCCGCTGACGTCGCCGATCCAGAAACGGTAGCCGCCCGCAACCATACAGTCCTGAGTGAAACGACTCTCCCAATAAGCGCGGCACAACAGTTCTGGGACGCGTACCTGGATAGGCAGTGATTTCATTGGATCCTGACCGGGCGGCGTCAGATTCTTCAGGATGTCGCGCAGAGCTGTCAGCGAGGTGTGCGAGTAGTAGGTGGACCCGATCGTCGTCGTGCCGTCGCGGGTCCAACTCATGAACATGGTTTCATCCACGCCGGCTGGCATCCGCGGATACGTCCAGACGTACCGGAACAACCAGTGCAGCCAAGGCTTGGTGATCTCCGGATCCTGCTGGCAAGCGATGTACCACGACATCCAACTGCCAGAAAGATAGGCGTTGCGACGTTGGTACAGCATCGTTTCATGAGCCGGCAACTGAATCAGGCCAACCTCGTAGAACCGGTGCATATCCTCGACCGTTTTAATCCACGGAATGAACCGGCCCAGGGATTCGGCCAGTTCCGCATTGTCACGGATGTAGGGGAAGACGGTATCGAATTCTTTGACCTTCTCAAGCTGCCCGTAGAACGCTGGTTTACGACGGCGAAACGCCAGGTCGCCCTGGTTCCAGCCAAGCTCCGGAATGCAATCGATGGCGACCATCTGCTGACGGAACCCGTCCATGTTGAACATGTTCATCACCGAGATCATTGCCAGACGCAGGGCGACCCGCCGGGCCGCCGCCTCGTCTCCCGTTTCCTCGTAGAGCGTAACGTCGCGGCCGCCGTACCTCGAGTGCCAGCGGCGGAGACGTCCCAGGTCCCGGCCGATCTCGGCAGCCTTGCCGTAATAGGTCTGGCGCTGCAGCCGCCAGTAGCGACCGGCCAACGCCGCCGCTTCGTAGCTTCCCGCGCGCTTGTGCGTGGCATATTCTTCTTCAGGCACGTTCCAGATCATATCGGACCCATGCACGTCGATGCCCATGCCGTCGTCCACCTTGTCAGGCGGCAGGCGCAGAACCGAAGTGACGACCGAGGTCCAGAAACGTTCGTCACCGCGCGGCTGACTGTTGAGTGTCGGCAGTCTGGTCCACTGGTCGGCGTCGGCGTCCATACGTTCTTTTTTGGATCGTGTGTCGAGTTTGGGGCCGCCGGCGGCAGCCCATTTGGCAGCACGTTCTTTTTCGTCGTAGAACGACGCGCTGCGTTTGCCGGCCCGGTTCGCGAGCTGCGCGAAACGGTCATGCACGTCGATGTTGTAGAGATACAGCGGTAGTTCGCTGGACGCGTCAACACGCACCGTGATGCGGTATTCTCGAGTCGTCGGCGCCATGAAAAAGAACTCCACCACCGAATAGAACTGGTCTGAGGCGGCACAACGTTTCTTATAGGTGTTGGTCTCGCCGTTCGGACCGTCGTTGACCTCGAGATGAATGACCAGACGTCGGCTCGACTGTTGCACGCGTTCGCTGTCCGTCGCCGCAATCAGGCGCACCGCGTACGAGCTGGGTTTGAGCTTGCCGATCTCCAGGGAAACAGGTTTGTGATGCTGATCAAAACGGACAACTTTGACCGGCTCGCGGTATTTGCCCAGCTTGATCACGTCCGTGAACCTGCCTTCTTCCGGGTTCGGATAGCAGTATTTGGGCACGCGATACACCGGTTCGGCATACTCCGTGATCTGGTCCTCGTGCATGCCCGGCAGTGTCGTGGCGCGGAAGTCCTTGACCAGCGTGTTCGCGTGGTAGATAGGATACACGGGAATGTAACGCTGCATGTTCACGCGGATATGCTCCGCGGCGCCGGGGTACGGGATCATCTCCGGCCAACCCCAGTTGTTGCCCCGGTACCCGTAGAGGCCCATGAGCTCCGGGTCCTTGCCCGGCCATCCGGGCGGACCGAACTGGCTGGGATAGAGCTTGGTGCCGGTCCATTTCGCGATCCAGTCCAAGACGTCATCGGTGTCAACAATGTCCGGCAGGGATTCGTCGTACTGCGCACGCGCAACCGGCGAGAACAGAGCGATGGTGAAGACGGAAAGGAGAACCCGAACGATTGCGGTACGAACGTTCACAGAAGCTGTCCTTGTTTCGGTGACCTGTCTACGGCTCGGGGCTCAACGATAGAGGCGCAAGCCACTACATCGACGCTAACGGCACAATACTGGATAAATTGTATACAGTTTATATAGTATAACGAGATGCCGACTGAGTGGGCAACGGTGCTTCGCTTGATCGGGTGTGGTCAAAGAGCTCGGCTGAGCGAGCGGCGGTTCGTTGGATGGACAAGCTGATCCAACGCATCGGCTTGTCTCCTAAAACTAGACTAATTGCTGCTGTCCAACGACAACCGGCCGTACCACACGTTGTTATTCTTGCCGGGAAAAGTACCGGTGAAATAGCAATCGATGAAAGCCGTCGGCGTGCCGCCGGCACGGGTGCTGCTGACGAAGACGTGGTCAATCTTGCTGGGAGTCTCCAGTCGGATGGGCTGGCTAATGACGTCCCATTGGTTTTCGTCGCCCGCTGCATACCACAGGTCGAAGTTGTACCATTCTCCTCGGGTGAGCAGGTAGTGTGTCCTTGTGCCACGATGCGCCGTTCTGATCGTTTTCAGTGCCGGAGCCCGCCGCAACGCAACCAAGAGCCGTTCGAGGCAGCTCACATGCGTAGGCGCACACGTCCGCCACACCGATTGAAGTTGGCCAAATGCATTTACCTGCGTCGGTGAAATCGACGTGAAATCGACCGAAAGCAGTTTAGGCGGGGCAACGAATATCGCTGCTGTCGTCTGATCGATGGCGCGCCTCGCCCGTTCTGAGTTCGGAGCCCTGCTCGTCGCTTACGCGCGGAGGTCTATTGCACCTCTACGGTTTAGTGAGCTTCCATTCTGCGATCGGTCGATGCAAACCTACGCACGAACATGGGTGTCGCCGCCACCAAGTCAAGGGCTGGATATGGACCGTTAGATGTTCGCTCGTGGCCGCATTCTTACTCACCAGTAATCAACGCGGTGTGCGACACCGACGCACGTTTAGTGCAGTCTAAAACTACATAGGTGACGCGCTTTCGGGAGACCTCGGCCTGCTGGCGGACGATGCAACCCGCTGTCTTGAAGAGTATCGCGTTAGAGCAGGAGGTTGTGTCCCGCCGACACTCGACGAATCACACCAACGTCGAACTGGTGTGATCACTTTGGTACCGGGATATTGGTGCCAAACTCTTTGTTGACAGACTCGTAGACCTTGTCCACTGTATCCTGGTAGGGGACCTTGCCGCCGATGATAAAATCGGAAAAGCCCACCCTGTCTTTTGGGTCAGCCGGCAACTTCTTCGTGATTGAGGGCAACGGCCAGATGTCCTCATCGATCGACGACATCCGTGTACGGATATCCTTCTTCGTGACATTCCACACCATGTAGTCCACTGCCAACGACACAGGGCCGTCGTAGGTCTTGCGAATCAACTCCATGACACTGGGCTGGGTGTTGTAGTCATTGAAGAAATGATAGGCGACTGCCATGCGAGGTTTTACGTCACTCATCACTTTGCCGAATTGAGCGGGCGAAGTGTGCACCTGAGTCCCGACGTTGAGCGCGTCCGCAACAGGCCACTTTTGCAGGTTGACCAAGTCACTGGGAGCGATGAAGCACTCGTGAATCGCCAAATCCGCACCAGCTGCGTGCTCAAGATACCACTTGTTTGGAGCAGTATCGCTGCCGAATACAAACTTCAGACCGTTCCACTTGAGGATGAAACTGACCGGACCATCGAGGGCGTGAATTGCGGGAATGCTTCGAATCTCGACTCCGTTTTCCTCGAAAATCAGCTGGTTAACTCCCTTGTAGTCAAACTCGTGGACCTCGATCTGGAAACCCTTCGTGTTGACGTTGCCCTGTCGGGATGCATAGTCCCAGGCGAACATCTCTTCCATGTGCTTACAGGCGTGGGCCGTTCCCAATCGCTCTTCACTGCCGGATGGTCCCCAAACTCTCAGCGGTCGCTGGCGATTGGCGATAACACCGCCAATCCAAAGGGCGTCGAGATCGCCAAAATGATCTGCATGGAGATGCCCGATAAAGACTTTATCCAGGTAATCGTAAGGAATCTTCATGGCGGAGATCCGCTCTGCTGATCCGGTGCCAATGTCGAAGACGAACTTATCACCATTTCCAAGCTCAACAAGGAAACAAGCGGCTGCTTGTTTGGGACGTGCATTGGGCATGCCCGTGCCACAAGCGACGATTCGCATTTCGTCTGGGGCCAATTCCTCACTGCCCGGATAATAGACGTTCCGTTCGGGCACTGCACCAACGGGCGAGACTGCGTCTGGCAGAACGTCGTCGGGCTTGGACTGTTGTCCCGATTTGTTTTGTGCCGCGTTCGCTACGGCTTGCGGCTGCGCGCCTCCACCACGTAGCATGTAACCCGCGATTCCGGCAATCAATGCGACTAAAACGATAGGTGGTCCAGCTTGTTTGATTCTTGTCATGTCGGAAACTCCTGGCTGTTGGACTAAGAAGAGAACACATCTTAGCATGGCCGCCAGCGTCACCAAAATAGACGGGCTTTCCGTGGAGAAGTGAAGTATCCGAATATTGCATACTCCACTGGCGTGTAGGCGGCAATTCGCTTTGGTACGGCGGTATACAAGCCCGCTCGTCTCCAACTCGCGTCGGTGTGAACGACGTGTGAACGACCTGTGCACTTTTAGTGCAATCAAAAATCCAGCCGGTCACATCGACCGGTGGCGGTAACTAACATTGGGTTGCCTATCAGGCTGCGGTGAACAATAGGGCGGTTTATCCGGCCTTACACAATCGGTGTCGCGCCGTCCAACGACATGAAATTTTTGTACGCGCGTGGGGTGCAACTGCTGAATTTGGTCTGGCGACCTCGTGAATCAAGTTGATTCGCACCTTGTGCGAATGACACAGGCACTTTGTTGCGTCAGTGGGGGAATACCCAACCCTAATACTCTCGTTGTTGCCCGCAGGTTGCTACAATAGGCATCGTTCGTCGTTCCTGGAATCGAGTAGCGAGTTCTTTCGGAAATCACACAAGAAATCGATACTATGACGGCTCGTCAAGTGTCCACACTCCTTAGCGTGTTAGCGGCCCTCGTGATGTCAGATGCAACATCACTCGCCCTGGCCGCTGGTCCAGACGACCAGTTGAACAGCTTTCGTAAAAGTGTCGCACCGTTCTTTCATAAGCATTGTGGGGATTGCCATCGTGGTGAGAAGGCGGAGGGTAATTTTGAATTGGACCGGCTCGCCTACGATCTGTCCGCGAGCTCAGATGTGGCCGGGCAATGGCAGAAAGTGTCACAGAAGTTGATCCTTGGCGAGATGCCACCGGAAGA